>NZ_JBAGKI010000062.1:0-34263 GCF_036689795.1 Micromonospora palythoicola
GGTCGGTTATCAGCACGGCACCACCGGGGGCGTCGTCGTGGTGGGCCGCCCGCGCCCCGTCGCGGACGCGGGGCCGTATCGTCTGGGTCGCCCGGGCGCCCGAGACCCCACCGGCGGCGAGCGCCTCGTACAGCGACGTCGTGGTGAAGTCCACCTCGCGCAGACCGGCCGCGTGTGACGCGCGTACCCACGAGACCTGGTGCACGGCGCGGCGGCCGGCGAACGCGCGCACCCGCTCCAGCCGCAGCCCGGAGTCGGTCGCGCCGGCCCGCAGCGCCCCGGCGATCCGCGCCGGCAGCCGGCGCACCGCCCGGCCGACGACGGTGGTACGCACCTCGTGGCCCTGATCCCGCAGGTCGTCGGCGAAGCTGCGCAGCGAGCCCAGCCGGTACGCCAGGTGCGGCGGGGCGACGAAGGTGCCCCGGCCGGGTTGCTGCTCGATCAGCCCCTCGTCGCTGAGCTGCCGCAACGCCTGCCGCAGCGTCATCAGCGTGACGCCGTAGGCGGCGCTGAGATCGCGTTGGGAGGGCAACGCCTCGCCGGGTCGGTAGTCCCCGGCGCGGATCCTGGCGGCGAGGTCGGCGGCGATGGTGCGGTACCGCGCCGTGGGCGCGTCCTGCCCGGTAACCATGCCGCCGCCCGCCCCCTAACCTCCGGCGTCCGCCGTTGTCCGTGCCGGCACGCCGTCCAGCGCCGCGCGCAGTGACCGGACGAATCCGGCGGTCGACGCCGGGTCCGCACCGTCGAGCAGGCGTCGCATCAGCGCCGCGCCGACGATCACACCGTCGGCGTCCCGCGCCGCGGCAGCCGCCTGCGCCGGTGTCGAGATGCCGAATCCCAAGAATACGGGCCGGTCCGTGACGCCCCGCAGGCGCCGCGCCAGCGCGGCGGCCGAGGCGGCGAGGTGCTCCCGTTCGCCGGTGATTCCCATCAGGGAGACCGCGTAGACGAAACCACGGCTACGCTCGGCGATCTCCCGCAGCCGGCGGGTGGGTGTGGCCGGTGACGCCAGCAGCGCGAGGTCGACGTTCGCGGCCCGGGCGGCCCCGCTCGTCGCCCCGGCCTCCTCCAGCGGCAGGTCGGGCACGATCAGGCCCTGGACGCCCGCCTCGGCGAGGGACCGGCAGAACCGGCCCGCGCCGCGCCGCAGTGCCAGGTTGGCGTACGTGCTGACGACGACCGGCACCTCGACCCGAATCCTGGACAGGTCGGAGAGGATGCCGTCGGTGGTGGCGCCCCGGGCCAGCGCGGCGTCGGACGCCTCCTGGATGGTGACGCCGTCGAGGGTGGGATCGGAGAAGGGGATGCCGACCTCGATCGCGTCGGCCCCGGCGTCGGCGATCGCGCGCAGGTGGTCGGTCCAGTCCGGGGTGACTCCCCCGGTGAGGTACGGCATGAGCAGCTTGCGTCCACGGTCGCGCCGCAGCCGGGTCTCCAGCGTGATCACCGCGCCTCCTCGTCGCCCAGGTACCTGGTCAGGGTCGCGATGTCCTTGTCGCCGCGGCCGGAGAGCGTGACGAGCACGCTGCTGCCGGTGGGTAGCTCGGTGGTGCCGGCGGCCCGGACGACCCAGGCGAGCGCGTGCGCGGACTCGATCGCCGGGACGATGCCCTCGGCGCGGGCCAACCGGACCGCCGCCGCCAGTGCCTCCTCGTCGGTGGCCGTGACGTACTCGGCCCGGCCGAGATCGCGCAGGTGGGCATGCTCCGGACCGACTCCCGGGTAGTCCAGGCCCGCCGCGACGGACCGCGCCTCCCGGATCTGGCCCTGCTCGTCCTGGAGGAACAGCGACTGGAATCCGTGCAGGACGCCGACCTCACCCAGCGCCGCGCCGGCACCGCCCGCCGCCTCGACCCCCACCAGTCGGGCTGGCGTGTCCACGAAGCCGGCGAAGGTGCCGGCGGCGTTGGAGCCACCACCGACGCAGGCGACGACCTGATCCGGTGTGCCGGCCGACAACTGCTCGGCGCACTGGTGTCGGGCCTCCTGGCCGATGACCGCCTGCAGCTCGCGCACCAGCCACGGGTACGGGTGCGGCCCGATCACCGAGCCCACGCAGTAGTAGGCGTCCTCGGTGACGCTCACCCAGTGGCGCATCGCCTCGCTTGTCGCGTCCTTGAGGGTCCGGCTGCCCGAACGCACCGGCACGACCTGTGCGCCGAGCAGCCGCATCCGGAACACGTTGTGCGCCTGCCGCTCGACGTCGCGCTCGCCCATGAAGACCGTCACCGGCAGGCCCAGCAGGGCACCGGCGGTGGCGGTGGCGACGCCGTGCATGCCCGCGCCGGTCTCGGCGACCAGTCGCCGCTTGCCCATCCGGCGCGCCAGCAACGCCTGGCCCAGCACATTATTGATCTTGTGAGAGCCGGTGTGTGCCAGGTCCTCGCGCTTGAGCAGCACCGTCACGCCGAGTTCGGCGGACAGTCGCAGGGCCGGGGTCAGCGGGGTCGGTCGGCCCGCGTACCTCGACAGCAGCCACGCCAGGTCACCCCGGAAGCCCGGATCCGCCCACGCCTCGGCGAAGGCCGCCTCGACCTCCTCGCAGGCGGGGATCAGCGGCTCGGGCACGAACCGGCCACCGTGGCGCCCGAACCGACCGCCCACGGGCGCGGCGGTCGGGTCACGCAGGACCAGAGCTTCCATGACAGCTCCCAACTGTTCTATAACTGTTGCCATGAGTTATAGAACAGTGCCGCCGGGGTGCGCAAGGGATTCCGCCGACACGCCCACCCCGCCCGACCGGACCGGCACGGCGCTAGGACAGGTGTGCTAACTCGCTGCTAGGCTGCGGGCATGTCGCAGACCGCGTACCAGCCGTCGATGCTGGAGGTCACCGACGCGGCGCCCACCCTCGGTCCGCTGGCCGGGCAGCCGCGCCGGCACCCGCTGAGCCGGGGCGCCTGGGTCGATCACCTGCCCGGCTGGGTGCACGGCTCCGACCAGGTGCTCGACGTGCTGCTACGCGAGGTGCCGTGGCGGGCCGAGCGACGCACCATGTACGACACCGAGGTCGACGTCCCCCGGCTGCTCAGTTGGTACGGTGCCGGCCGACCACTACCGCACCCGGTGCTCACCGCCGCCCGCGCGGCACTGACCCGCCACTACGCCGACGAACTCGGTGAGCCCTTCGTCACCGCCGGCATGTGTCTCTACCGCGACGGCCGGGACAGCGTCGCCTGGCACGGCGACACCCAGGGGCGCTCCGCCCACACCGACACCCTGGTCGCCATCGTCTCCTTCGGCTCGCCCCGCCAACTGCTGCTGCGCCCCCGCGGCGGCGGCACCAGCCTGCGTTTTCCGCTCGGTCACGGTGACCTGGTGGTGATGGGCGGCTCCTGTCAGCGCACCTGGGAACACGCGATACCCAAGACCGCCCGCCCGGTCGGCCCCCGGGTCAGCGTCCAGTTCCGCCCGGCCGGCGTCGCCTGAGCGACCCCGCAGCCGCTGCACCGTCCTGAGCACGGGTGAGCCCGCTCCCGACGGGGAACGGGCTCACCCTCAGCGACCTGACTGGCGCGTTCCGCTCAGACCGCGCGCTCTAGAACTGCGCGAAGAAGCGCCACACCTCGCCCTTGGTCCAGGTCCTGGCACCGCTGTCGCCGCCGCCGTCGACCGGACCGGGGGTGTGACCGCCGTCGAACGCGGCCCACTGCACGGGATAGCCGGCGCGGCATCCCGAGTAGACGGTGGTGATGTGCGTCCGGCTGCCCGCCGCCGGCTCCGGCGGGTTCTGCGGGGTGCAGCCGTTGTTGCGGACGAACCTGTCCCGCAACGACCGCCCGCTGGCGATGTTGTCGGAGATGCCGTGGATGCCGAAGTACGCGATCGGCTCGGTGCCACCGCTGCACCCGCTCAACTCCCGGGGAGCGCCGTAGACCGCGACGGCCCGGAAGACGCCGGCGCGGGCACAGGCGAGGGCGTAGCTCATCGCCCCGCCGTAGCTGAACCCGAGGGCGAAGCGCTGCGACGTGTTGACGCACAGGTCGCTCTCGATCCGGCGGATCATGTCGTCGACGAAGGTGACGTCCTCGCCGCCGGAGTTGGCCCAGCCGTTACCGATGCCCTGCGGGGCGACCAGGATCGCGCTGTTGTTCGACTGCTCCTGCTGCCCGTAGTAGGCCCAGGCCGCCCCGTCGGCTCCACCGTAGGCGACATCGCCGGCGGTGCCGCCCCACCAGTGGAACGCGAACATCAACCGGTAGCGGGTGTTGCTGTTGTAGTTGGCGGGCAGCCGCAGGATGAAGCTGCGACTCTGGCCGCCGCTCTGGATGGTGTGCGTACCGTTGCCCAACGTCGGCGTCCGGCCGCACCCCGCGCCCGGCTCACCGGTGGGTGGTGGCGACGTGGGGCCGCCCCCGTCGACCCGGGCCAGCTGCCACTGCTGGTTGGCGCCGTTCCAGTCGGCGTACTGCACGATGTTCGCGCCATCCGCGGTGGCGGCACCCTGCACCTCGACGACCTTGTTGCTGTGCCGGCTGACCAACCGCACGTGACCGCCGTCCGAGTCGGCCAACCGGAACTGCTGGTTGGTGCCGTTGTGATCCGACCACTGCACGATCGCGGCACCGTCCGCGGTCGACGCGTTCGACACGTCCAGCACCTTGCCCGAGTGCCGCGACTTCAACCGGTAGTAACCACCACCGGAATCCACGAACTGCCACTGCTGATTCGCACCGTTGTTGCGGGTCCACTGGCTGATCCGCGCACCGTCGCTGGTCGCCAGACCGTACACGTCCAACGCCTTGCCACTGTTGCGGTTCACCAACACGTACCAGGCGTTGGGGTCCACGGTCGCCGCCGCCGCGGGCGCGGCGTTGACCGCGACGAGGCTGCCGGCCACCAGGACCGCCGCACCGACCGCCGCCACGACCGACCGCCGTCGACGCCCGGGAGGAGAGGCGGGACGAACCTCACCATTCATTGATCCACTCCTTCGACTAGGACCACGCGCGGTCGGGAGGGGACGCGCGTTGTCGCAGGCACCGACGTTGTGGATGGTGGTGTCGACACGTCGGGCCGCCAGCGAGCAAGCCCCAACGTATCGTCGTAATACGTCATACGTCAATGACGGACGTCGATGGATCGCGGCGTGCCGAACGGTCACGTCCGGCACGCCGGGTGCGGAACAGGCAGCTACTCGCGGTCGATCTGGTGACCCACCACGGCGGGGCCGAGCATGACGGCGAAACCGGAGCCGTCGCGGCGCGGGTCGGCCGCCGGCAGCTCCACCGCCTCACCGTTGGCCGTCGAGCCGACCGGCCGGGGACCGACCCAACCGACCACCACGTCGGTCTCACCCTTGAGGAACCGATGGGCACGCACCCCGCCGGTCGCCCGCCCCTTCGCCGGGTACGCCGACAGCGGCGTCACCTTGACCGTCGCACCGGTCGAGGTGACCACCATCGGCTCACCGTGCTCCGGATCGTCGGTGCGGACCGCGCCGAAGAACACCACCCGCGCCCCGGACGGCAGAGCGATCCCGGCCATCCCGCCGCCCTTGAGCCCCTGCGGGCGGATCGTCCCGGCGGCGAACCGGAGCAGCGCGGCCGCGCTGGTCAGGAAGGCGAGCGTCTCGGCACCGTCGACCAGCCAGGTCGCCCCGACCACCTCGTCGCCGTCGCGCAGCCCGATCACCTCGAACTCGTCGGACCGCACCGGCCAGTCCGGGGCACAGATTTTCACCACACCCTGCCGGGTACCGAGCGCCAGACCCGGCGAACCCTGAGCGGCAGCGCCGAGCGGCGCCAGGCCGACCACGGTCTCCCCCGGCTCCAGCGGCACCAGCTCGGCGGCGGACATGCCGCCGCGCAACGACACCGTGCCGGCCTGCTCCGGCAACACCGGCAGCGGCAGCACGTCCACCTTGAACGCCCGGCCGGCACTGGTCACCAGCAGCACCCGCCCCCGGGCGGTGGAGTGCACCACGGCGCGTACCGCGTCGTGCTTGACCCGGCCGTGCCGGCGGCGCCCCTCGGCGGCCTCCTCCGACTCGGCCGCGGTGCGGGCCACCAACCCGGTGGCCGACAGGATCACCTGGCACGGGTCGTCGGCCACCTCCAGCGGCCCGGCCGGCGCGGACGCGGCCAGCACCTCCTTGAGGTCGCCGTCGACGAGCGTCGTCCGCCGGGGCACGGCGAACTGCTTGACCACGGCGGCCAACTCGTCCGAGACGACCTTCTTGAGCACGTTCTCGTCGTCGAGGATGGTCGACAACTCGGCGATCTCGGCGCGCAGCTTCTGCTGCTCGGCCTCCAGCTCCAGCCGGTCGTACCTGGTCAGCCGGCGCAGCGGAGTGTCCAGGATGTAGTTCGCCTGGATCTCGGAGAGCTTGAACTGGCGCATCAGGCCGCTGCGGGCCGCCTGGGCGTCCTCGCTGCCCCGGATCAGCTTCACCACCTTGTCGATGTCGAGCAGGGCGATCAGCAGACCGTCGACCAGGTGCAGCCGCTCCTCCCGCTTGCGCTTGCGGTACGCGCTGCGCCGGGTCACCACCTCGTAGCGGTGGGCCAGGAACACCTCCAGCAGCTCCTTGAGCCCCAGGGTGCGCGGCTGCCCGTCGACGAGCACCAGGTTGTTGACGCCGAAGGACTGCTCCAGCGGGGTCAACCGGTAGAGGTCGGCGAGCAGGGCCTGCGGGTTCACGCCGACCTTGCACTCGATGACAAGCCGGGTGCCGCTCTCCCGGTCGGTGAGGTCCTTGACGTCGGCGATCCCGGTCAGCCGCTTGGTCTTGGTCACCTCGTTGGTGATGGCCGCGATGACCTTCTCCGCGCCGATGCCGTACGGCAACTCGACAACCGTGATGGCCTGCCGCCCCCGACTGCCCTCCAGCGGCCCGATCTCCACCTTGCCGCGCATCCGCACCACGCCCCGGCCGGTCTCGTACGCCCGGCGCACCTCGTCCAGGCCGAGCAGCATGCCGCCGGTGGGCAGGTCGGGACCGGGCACGAACTCCATCAGCTTGTCGAGGGTGGCGTTCGGGTGCCGGATCAGCCACCGGGCCGCCGCGACGACCTCGCCCAGGTTGTGCGGGATCATGTTCGTCGCCATCCCGACCGCGATCCCGGCGGCACCGTTGACCAGCAGGTTCGGGAAGGCCGCCGGCAGCACCGTGGGCTGGGTCAGCGAGCCGTCGTAGTTGGGCTCGACGTCGACGGTGTCCTCGCCCAGCTCACCGACGAGCAGCATCGCCTCCCGCGACATCCGAGCCTCGGTGTACCTCGCCGCTGCCGGCCCATCGTCCGGGCTGCCAAAATTCCCGTGCCCGTCGATGAGCGGCGCGTTCAGTGAGAAGTCCTGCGCCAGCCGGACCATCGCGTCGTAGATCGCGCCGTCGCCGTGCGGATGGTACTTGCCCATCGCGTCCCCGACGATCCGGGCGGACTTCACATGCGCCCGGTCCGGGCGGTGGCCCTGCTCGTACATCGACCAGAGGATGCGGCGGTGCACCGGCTTGAGGCCGTCACGGGCGTCGGGCAGGGCCCGGGAGTGGATGACCGAGAAGGCGTACTCCAGGTAGGAGTCGGACACCTCGGTGGTCAGCGGGTTGTCGATGATCCGCGCGCCGGCCAGGTCGAACGCGGAATGGTCGACCTTCATCTCCTTGCGGCGTGCCATGGCTCAGCTTTCCTTCCGAGAGACCCGATGGTCAGGCGTCGATGGCGGCACGGTCGACCCGATCGGCGGAGTCGATCAGCCAGTTGCGGCGCGGCTCGACCTTCTCCCCCATCAGCAGTTCGAGGATCCGCTCGGCGGCGTCGACGTCGTCCAGGGTGATCCGGCGTACCGCGCGGGTGGCCGGGTTCATGGTCGTCTCCCACAACTCTTCGGCGTCCATCTCGCCGAGGCCCTTGAACCGGGGCACCGGGGTGACGATCTGCTTGCCGGCCTTCTCGAACCGGCGCACCGTCGCCTCCATCTCCGCCTGCGTGTAGGTGTAGACGGTCTCCGGGTTACGCCCCCTGGTCGTGATCTTGTGCAGCGGTGGCATGGCGGCGTAGAGCCGGCCCGCCTCGATCAACGGCCGCATGTACCGGGCGAAGAGGGTGATCAGCAGCGTCCGGATGTGCGCGCCGTCGACATCGGCGTCGGCCATGATCAGCACCCGCCCGTAGCGCAGCGCCGACAGGTCGAAGGTGCGCCCCGAGCCAGCGCCGAGCACCTGCACGATCGCCGCGCACTCGGCGTTGTCGAGCACCTGCTGAAGGCTGGCCTTCTGCACGTTGAGGATCTTGCCGCGGATCGGCAGCAGCGCCTGATATTCCGCGGAACGGGCAAGTCGACCCGTCCCGAGGGCGGAGTCCCCTTCCACGATGAACAGCTCACTCCGCTCGATGCCCGAGGCGCGGCAGTCGACGAGTTTGGCGGGCATGGCCGCGCCTTCGAGGGCGGTCTTGCGGCGGGCCGCGTCCTTCTGCTGCTTCTGGGTGAGGCGCACCCGGGACGCGTCGACGATCTTCTGCAGGACCGTACGCGCCTCGGTGCGGGTCCTGCGGTCGTCCAGCCAGGACTTGACGTGCTGCTCCACCAGAGCCTGCACGACCTTGGTGATGCCGGCGGTGGAGAGCTCGTCCTTGGTCTGCGAGGTGAACTGCGGCTCGGGCACCCGGACGTGCACCACCGCCGTCATCCCCTCCAGCACGTCGTCCAGCGTGGGCGCGTCCTCCTTGGCCTTGAGCAGACCCCGGGTGGTGCGTACGGCGTCGGCGAGGGTACGCGCCAACGCCCGCTCGAAGCCCTTGCGGTGGGTGCCGCCGTGGGCGTTGCGGATGGTGTTGGTGAAGCACTCGACCGTGCGTTCGTAGCCGGTGCCCCAGCGGAAGGCGATCTCGACCTCGGCCCGGCGCTGCACGTTCGACTGCATGACGCCGTTGGCGTCGGCGGCGTTCTCCCGGTACGTCCCGTCGCCGGTGACCAGCAGGGTGCCGGAGACGGGCCGATCGCCGGCCGGTGCGAGGAACTCCACCATGTCGGTGAGGCCGTTGGGGTAGTGGAAGCGCTCCTCGGTGGGCTCCCCCGTGGTGCGGTCGTGCAGGGTGTAGCCGACGCCGGGGACCAGGAACGCGGTGTGGCGCAGCTTGGCCCGCACGGCGTCGTGGTCGAGGGTGGCGCCGGTCTCGAAGTAGCGGGGGTCGTGCCAGTAGCGGATCGAGGTGCCGGTGCGGCGGCCGCGCTTCATGGCGCCGACGACCTGGAGCCCGGGGCCGGGGGTGAACGGCGCGTCGGGGCCGTCGCCGTCGAAGACGCCGGGCACCCCGTGCCGGAACGACATGGCGTGCACCTTGCCGCCCCGGCGCACGGTGACGTCGAAGCGGCGGGACAGCGCGTTGACCGCCGAGGCACCCACGCCGTGCAGGCCGCCGGAGGTCTTGTAGCCGGAGCCACCGAACTTGCCGCCGGCGTGCAGGCGGGTGAGCACCAACTCGACGCCGGAGATGCCGGAGCGGGCGTGCACGTCGGTGGGGATGCCCCGGCCGTCGTCGTCGACCTGCACCGACCCGTCGGCGTGCAGGATGACCTCGACGCTCGTGGCGTGGCCGGCGACGCCCTCGTCGGTCGAGTTGTCGAGGATCTCGTTGACGAGGTGACCCACGCCACGGCTGTCGGTGGAGCCGATGTACATGCCGGGCCGCTTGCGGACGGCGTCCAGCCCCTCGAGGTGCGTGAGGTCGTCGGCCCCATACAGGGTGTCAGGCTCTGCGGTCAACTGGTCGTACTCCCCGGTCTCGGCGATGTGCTCCCCCGCGCCGTCGGCGGTCGGCCCGGCGCGGGCACGCCGCAGCGAGCGTAGCCGCACGCCCCGACAACCTGTGCGGACACCCGCCCGGCACGCCGTGGGCCGCTGCTGGCGGACCTGCTGCGGTCAACGCCCCGGCTGCCGGCCTTATGCCCGGCGGCGCACTCGGCACCGGCCGCGCGAGGGCATCCCTGACCCCGCTGGACCCACCTGTCACGGATGTTTCCCACTGTTGACGTTCGTCACACCCGCGTGATCTCATCACCGCACCAGAGGATCTTTCACATTTCTATGAACGGATGGGGATGCCGATGTCCGCGTTGCGTCGTACCGCCGCCGCGATGGCCCTGGCCGTCACCGCGGCGACTCTCTCCACCGCCGTCGCGGTCCCCACCGCCTCGGCCGCACCACCCACCGCGGCGGTGGCCCTCGGCGACAGCTTCATCAGCGGCGAGGGCGCCGGCTCCTACCAGCCGGTGGTCGACGTGACCGGCGTGGCGCGAGATTTCCCGGGCTGGACAGCGCCCAACAGCAACGCCTTCTTCTGCCACCGCTCGGCCAACGCCTCGCTGCACAAGGCGACGCTGCCCGGCATCCAGGACCGGTTCAACCTGGCCTGCTCCGGCGGGCAGCCGCACGACATCGCCGCCGCCTCGTCGGCGCGGACGAGCGGCCGGCAGGTCGCCGCCCAGCTCGACCAGCTCCGCGCGGTCGCCCAGACCCATGACATCGACCTGGTGCTGATCGGGCTCGGCTCGAACAACAGCTCGTTCACCTTCGGCGGGGTCGCCGAGAAGTGCGCCAACCGGTTCATCGCCGACGCCTGGACCGGCTGGTGGGAGTTCTGGGCGTACCTGAACGGTCCGGTGGAGCAGAAGCCGTGCAGCGACGCCGACCTGGCCACCGCCGCTCAGATCACCGCGGCGACCGCGGAGACCACCGCGGCGGTACGCCAGATCCTGACCACGCTGCGCGAGGTGGACGCCGACGGTCAGCACCGGGTGGTGCTGCAGGACTACACCAACCCGCTGCCGCTGGACCTGGCCCCCACCTACCACTCCGAGGACAACCGGGACGACACCCGGGACAAGTTCCGCGCGCTGGGTGCCGAGCGGTACGCGGCCGGCTGCCCGATCCACCGGGCCAGCCTCGCTCCCGGTCACCGGTTCTCGCAGGGCCTCGGGACCATCGTGCGGTCCACCCGGGACACCCTGGCCGCCGAGTTCGCCGGTGCCGACCTGGTCTACCTCAACGTGCAGCGCGCCTTCGACGGCGCCCGGCTCTGCGAAAACCCGAGCAGCCCGACCGGCACCCTGGCCACCCCGATCCGGTTGATGGACAACCCGCCGAACGGGACCTTCGTGACCAGCCTCTCCGGCAAGGACAAGATCGCCATCCAGCGGATCGCCAACACCTGTGTGAGCTACTTCCAGACCTGCCAGGAGTCGTGGCACCCGAACGCCGCCGGGCACCAGGTGCTGGGCCAGTGCCTCTCCGGCGCGGCCAGCACCGCGGCCCGCTCGGTGGCCTGCGTACGCTCCGCGAACGGCACGATCGGCGTGTCCTGACCGCTCCCGGGTCGGGCAGTGGGGTGCCCCGGAATCCGGCCGGATTCCGGGGCACCCGTCGCTGCGGTGCGGTCCCGGCGGGGGGAGCCCCCCGCCGCTACCTACCCGCCGGTAACATGTTGCCGTGAACGTGATCGAGTACCAGCAGGAGTTCGTCCAGGTCGACGGTGCCCGGCTCGGCATCCAGATCTATCCGGAGCCCGTCGGGGTGGTCGACGCTCCGGTGGTGCTGATCGCGCCGGCGATGGGGGTACCGGCCCGCTACTACCGGCCCTTCGCCGCCGCGCTGCGCGCCGCCGGGCTCGCCGTGGTCGTGGCGGACCTGCGCGGCACCGGCGAGAGCACTCCCCGGCCGAGCCGGACCTGCCGGTACGGCTACGCCGAACTGGCCGCCGACATCGGGGCGGTACGCACGGCGCTCAAGCCCCGGTTGGACGGCCACCGGACCCTGCTGCTGGGGCACTCCCTCGGCGGCCAGGCCGCCGTGCTGCACCTGGCCCTGCATGGAGAGCACGAGGTGGACGGGCTGGCGCTGATCGCGGTCGGCATCCCCTACTGGCGTGACTTCACCGGCGCTCGGCGGTACGGGTTGCTGCCGGTGACCCAGGGGATCGCCGCCACGGCCCGGTTGCTCGGGGTCTGGCCCGGGTGGGGCTTCGGTGGCCGGCAGGCGCGCGGGGTGATCCGGGACTGGGCGCACACCGCCCGCACCGGCGACTTCCCCGAGGTGGACGGGGTGGACGCCGAGGCGGCGGTACGCCGGATCCGTACCCCGGTGCTGGCGATCAGCGTCGACGACGACCAGTACACCCCCCATCCCACCCTGGACCGGCTCTGCGCCAAGCTGACCTCGGCTCCCGTCGACCGTGAACGCTACGGCGCGCCGGGCACCAACCTGGACCACTTCACCTGGGTACGCGCCAGCGGGCCGCTGGCCGCGCGGGTGGCCGACTTCGTCGCCACCCTGCCCGCACGCTGACCCCACCGGCGGGCGACCGTCGCGGACACGTGTCCCCAGGTCACGGCGATTAGCCCGGCCGAAGGCGGGTAAGCCGCTGCGCCCGACACGGTGGAAGGGGACCAGATGTCTGACAGCCACACCGCACTACGTTCCATGCACGACCTGGGCCTGGCGGCCTGGTTCGGCGGCAGCCTGATGGGTGCCTTCGGCGTGAACGGCGCCGCGGCCCGGATCGGCGACTCGACCCAACGACTCTCGGTGGCGTCGACCGGTTGGAACCGGTGGACGCCGGTCAACGCGGCGGCCATCGGCGCTCACCTGGCCGGCGCGGTCGGCGAACTGGTGACCGAGAGCCCGCGGATGGCCGCCCAGGCCGGGGTCGGCCGGGCCAGCACGGTGAAGACCGCGTTGACCGTCGGCGCCCTGGCGGTGACCGGGTACAGCCGGCTGCTCGGCATGCGGTTGGCCAAGGCCGGCCAGCCGTCGGTCGAGGGGGTCACCGAGCCGAACGGGCAGACGCCGTCGAACGTGGCATCCTGCCAACGCCAGTTGAAGGCGCTGCAATGGGCGATCCCGGCGCTGACCGGCGCCCTGATCGTGGTCACCGCCTACATGGGTGAGCAGCAGAAGCCCGGGCAGGTGCTGCGCGGCATGCTCGGCCGCGTGGGTGGCCTGGGGCACGCGTCGAAGACGATGGGCAAGGGCGCCGGCGGGATGGCGGCGGCCAGAGCGATCCGGCAGATGGCGATGTCCGGCCGCTGACGGCGGCGGGCACGACCGCCAGTGCACCCATGTGCCGGGTGTCGGTCTCGCGTGGACCGGCGGCCGCGCACCGATCAGCGAGGTGGCCATGACGGACCGGGACAGGCAGGACCGGGCACCCGAGGGGGTCGCCCCCTGGGGGACCACCGACGGTTTCGACGGGGATCCGCCGTGGGGTGCCGGCGCGGACTCCCCGATGGATGAGGGCAGCGAGGAGACCGCCGTGCCCGAGGGACGACGCGGTGAACGACGCGCGGCCGGCACGTCCGCCGGTGACCCGACGGACCGGCCCGCCGGGCGGCACGGGTTCGGCTCGGTGGAACCGAGCCGTACGCCGGTGGCCGGGCCCGGGGCGCCGCCGGACCCGGCGCCCTCGCGGCGTAGCTTCCCCGACGACTCCGCCGACGGGGACCTACCGGACAACGCGCTGGAGGAGGCGACCGGGATGCACCCGGAGGGCACCTGGCGCGGGTGAGCGCCACCGCGACGTCCGGTCAGGACGGTACGGCCCGCCGGTCCGCCCCGTCGAGCAGACCGACCAGCCGCTCCGCGTCGCGTTGGGCCTGACCCGCACAGCAGTTGTTGAACAGCACGTGCAACTCGTCGGCCTGCCCGGCGAGGTCGATCAGCAGCTCGGACCAGCGGCGCAGTTCCTCGTCGCCGTAGGCGTACCGGAACCGGTCCTCCTTGTCGCCGCTGGTCCAGGCGCTGCTGTGGCCGTGGAACCGGATCATCGCCAGGTCGGCGGTGGCGACCGGGATCGGCGGGACCGAGTCCGGATGGCCCTGCGGCATGTCCACGCAGCAGAAGGTGAGCCGCTGCTCGCGCAGGAAGGCCAGCGTCTCCAGCGCCGCCGCCCCGTCGAACCAGGAGGCGTGCCGCAGCTCGACGGCGACCCGCCACGGCCGGCACCGCGAGGCCAGCTCCGCGATCCGTCGGCGAGCCGCATCGCCGCGGGCCAGCCACGGCGGGAACTGCAACAGCACCGCGCCGAGCCGGTCGGCCGCCGCGATCGGTGCCAGCGCCGCCCGGAACCGGTTCCACAACTCGTCGTACGCGACCGTCGGCAGGTC
Organism: Micromonospora palythoicola; assembly: GCF_036689795.1. Classification (NCBI taxonomy): domain Bacteria; kingdom Bacillati; phylum Actinomycetota; class Actinomycetes; order Micromonosporales; family Micromonosporaceae; genus Micromonospora; species Micromonospora palythoicola. The sequence continues at coordinate 14,101 of NZ_JBAGKI010000062.1, forward strand.
ACGTCGCCGGATCCGGGCCGGACCGCCGGCCGGGCGGAGGTCGGCGGGCAGGGTGGCCACCGGGGTCGGGTGGCCGGTGAAGAGGCTGAACGCCTTGACGTTGAAGGTGAACCCGTCGGGGGTGGCGTCGACCCAGCCCTGCGCGGTCTCCGGTGCGGGCACCGCGTAGTACGACGTGTCCACCTCGACCAGCCCGAACCGGTCCGCGTAGTGGCGCAGTCGACCGGCCGGGGTGTTGGCCTGGCGCGGGTACCAGCCGGAACGGACGAGCGTCCGGTCCGCCCACGAGGACGTGCCCACCTTGATGACACCCATGTAGTTCAGTGGACCGCCGAACGGGCCAGTCGGCAACCGCTGGGCGGTGACCGCCGGGCCGACCCGTTGGTAACGTGCCGCGATGACTCTGCGGCGTCGATCCGCGGCGGTGGTGCTGCTCCGCCTGGCGATCGTGACAAGTGTGCTGGCCGGTGTGGTGCTCACCGCGCTCGGTCCGGCCACGGTGACCGGGCTGTTGCCGTACTTCACCATCCAGAGCAACCTCGCGGTGGGCCTGGTCGCCGGGTACGCGATCTGGCGGGCCCGGCGGGGCCGGCCCGATCCGCCGGACGCAGTCCCCGCCGCGGTGACCCTCTACATCACCATCACCGCCGTGGTGTACCACCTGGTGCTGGCCAATCCGGCCAGCCCGTTCGCCATGCCGCAACCCGACCGGGCGCTCGGTGAGGCGTTCGGTAACCAGTTCCTGCACACCGTGGTGCCGTTGCTCGCCGTCGCCGAGTGGGCGCTGCTCGGCCGGCACGGGCGGCTGCGCCTGCGGCACGCGCTGTGGTGGTTGGTGTTCCCGCTGGGCTACCTGGGTTTCGCCCTGGTACGCGGGCTGGTGGTGCACCGCTACCCGTACCCATTCCTGGACGCGGGCGAGCTCGGCTATGCCGGGGTGGGCATCGTCTCGGCCTGCCTCGCCGTGGTGTTCTGGCTGCTCGGCGTGCTGCTCGTCGGCATCGACCGGACGCTGACCCGGCGCCGGCCGGAACCGCTCGACGTGGACGGTCGCGCCGTCATCGTGCCGTGAGCCGACCGGCCGACGTCCCGGCTAGCATGATCATGTGGTCGCCGCGTTGGAGCTGTACCTGGACACCGTCGCCACCCGGCGGATCCGCGTGCTGTGGGACGCCCTGGAGGCCGAGGGGGTGCAGAGCATGCGCTCCCTGCTGGAACAGCGGCACCGGCCCCACGTCTCGCTCGCGGTCGCGCCGCGCTTCGACCCGGAGCAGGTGACGGCGGCGCTCGCCGGCACCAGGGTGGCGGCACCGCTGCGGTTGTCGTTCCAGCATGCCGGCCAGTTCGTCGGTCGGGTGCTCTGGTTGGGCCCGGTACCCACCCCGGAACTACTGGCCCACCACCGGCGGGTGCACGATCTGCTCGTCGCGGGCGGGGTGCCGCTGGTGGAGCACTACCGGCCCGGCCGGTGGGTCCCCCACTGCACCCTGTCCATGCGCGTCCCCAACGCGCTGATGGCCCCCGCCGTCCGCCGCTGCCTCGAGGTGCTCCCGCTGGAAGCCACGGTGGTCGCCGCCGCCCTCACCGACCACGCCCGCAACATCTCCCATCCCCTCCCCTGACGGACGGATCAGGAGGAGTGGTTGTGGCGCCAGTAGCCCATGAAGGCCACCGCGCGACGGTCCAGGCCGCGTTCGGTGACCAGGTGCCGGCGGAGGGTACGGATTACTCCGGCCTCTCCGGCCAGCCAGGCGTAGAGCGGAGCCGTCGGGAGTACGTCGGGGACCTCCCAGAGGATCTCGTGGTCCTCGTCGACCTCGTCGACCAGTTCCGGGGCCGGGCCACCGCCGGTGACCGGGGTGCTGGCCAGCAGTTCGTCGGCGGCCGCGGCGACGGCGCGGACGAGCCGGCTGCCGTGTTCACCGGCACCCCGGGGCAGCCAGGTCACCTCGACACCGGGCGGCGTGACCAGCGACAGCGCGTCGCCGGCCTCGGGAACCTCCAGCAGCACCCGACCGCGCGCGTCCAGTGGCAGCCGCTCGCAGATGCCGCTGATGGCCGGCACCGCCGTCTCGTCCCCGGCCAGCAGCAGGCAACCGGTCGACGGGGGCCGGAACTCGACGCCGCCGTGGTCACCGCCGTACGCCGAGTCCGGTCCGACGATGGCGATCTCGTCACCGGGGCGGACCCGGCGGGCCCACCGGGTCGCCGGTCCACCGTCGCCGTGCAGCACCAGGTCGACGTCGACCTCGCCCAGGTACGGCCGGACCGCGCGCACGGTGTAGGTCCGGATCGGGTTGCGCTGGTGATCCGGCAGGGCCCGCCACCGCGCGTACCAGTCCGGCCCCTGCGGAAGGAGCACGCCGGCCTGGCCGGGCAGCGGCAACGCCAGCTTGATCCGCTGGTCGTAGCCGTTGTCGGCGAAGCGGTCCAGGTCGGGACCGGTGAAGGTGACCCGGACGAAGGACGGGCTGAGCCGACGTACCGCGCGGACCTCGACGGCGAACAGCCGCCACGGTGCGACGGGCAGAGTGTGGGTCATGATGCCTCTCCGGGTCGGGTCGGTGCGCTTACCGGGACGGGGTGGCGGCGCGGGACCGCCACAGCAGCCAGACGAAGTAGGGGGTGCCGATCATGGCGGTGACCAGCCCGGCGGGTATCTGAGCCGGAGCGATGACGGTGCGGCCGAGGGTGTCGGCGAGGCTGACCAGGGCCGCGCCGAGCAGCGCGGCGACCGGGAGCACCCGGGTGTGCCGGCCGCCGACGAGGGCCCGGGCCGCGTGCGGGGCGACCAGGCCGACGAAGCCGATCACACCGACGGCGGACACCGCCGTCGAGGTGAGCAGGGCCGCCGCGCCGAGCGCGATCAGTCGGGTGCGTTCCAGCCGGACGCCGAGCACCCGTGGGGTGTCGTCGTCGAGCGTCATCAGGTCCAGCTCGCGCCGGGCGGCGACCACGGCCGGCGTGAGCACCAGCAGGGCAATCACCACCGGCAGCACCTGCGTCGCGGTCCGCCCGTAGGTGGAACCGGAGAGCCAGGTGAGGGCCTTGCCGGTGTTCCAGGGGTCGAACGCGACGATCATGAAGGTGATCATGGCCATCCCGCCCTGCCAGGCACCGAAGCCGATCAGGACCAACCGGTCGGAGCTGAGACCACCGCGCCACGCCGCGCCGTACACCAGGGCGAAGGCCAGCATGGCACCGAGCCCGGCGACCCCGGAGACGGCCCAGACGCCGGCCAGCGGCACGAAGGTGAGCAGCGATACCGCGCCCAGTCCGGCCCCGGCGGTGATGCCGAGGATGCCGGGCTCGGCCAGCGGGTTTCGGCAGACCGCCTGCACGGTGGTGCCGGCGACCGCCAGGGCCGCGCCGGCCAGCATCGCCGCGGCGACGCGCGGCCACCGTTGGTCCAGCACGAAGGTGTACGCCGGCCCGGTGCTGCCGTTGATCCAGTTGACGATGTCGCCGAGCAGCAGCCAGGTGTCCCCGGCGAGCATGCCGAGCAGCACCGCCGCGACGGTGACCGTGGCGGCGACCGCCACCACGGTGCGGTGGAAGGCCGTGGAGCGGACGGCGGCGTGGCCGCCGGCGGGGCGGCGGGTGGGGCCGGCGTCGCGGTGCCGACGGGCCAGCCAGATGAGGATGCCCGCGCCGAACAGGGTGGTCACCACGCCGGTCGGGATGTCGACGCCGGCCTGGCCGCCCATCAGGGCTCGCAGCAGCACGTCGGAGCCGAGGACGATGATGACGCCGGCCATGCCGGACAGCGGCAGCAGGATCCGGTGCCGGTGGACACCGGGCACCAGCGGGCCGAGCAGCCGGACGATCACCGGCGCGCAGAGGCCGACGAAGCCGACCGGGCCGGTGAGGGTGACCGCCGCGGCGGACAGCAGCACCGCCAGCACGGTGACGACCAGCCGGGTACGGCGTACGTCGATGCCGAGCACGGTGGCGGTGTCGTCGCCGAGCGCGAGGATGTCGAGGCGGTGGCCGAAGAACATCAGCGTCGCCACGGCGGCCACGATCACGGGGGCGAGCTGGGTGAGGGTGTCCAGGTCGCTCTGCACCAGTGAACCGTTGCCCCAGGCGAACAGGCCGATGGTGGCCTGCTCGAACAGCAGGAGCAGCAGCATGGTCACCGAGCTGAGCGCCAGCGCGGTGGCCGAGCCGGCGAGGATCAGTCGGGTGGTGCCGGCCTGGCCGCCGGAGGACATCGCCATGACCAGGCCGGCGGCGGCGAGGCCCCCGCAGAAGGCCAGGCCACCGGCGGGCAGCGCGGGCAGCGCGATGCCGAACGCGGCCACCGAGACGATGGCCAGGTGGGCGCCGGCGTTGACGGCGAGGGTGTCCGGGGAGGCGAGCGGGTTGCGGGCGATCGACTGCAGCGCCGCGCCGGCGAAGCCGAGGGCGACACCGATGGTGAGTCCGGCGAGCAGCCGGGGCACCCGGGAGGCGACGAACACCCGGGCGGTCTCGTCGTCACCACCGGTCAGCAGGCGGAGCAGGTCGAGCGCGCCCACGGTGGAGGTGCCCTGGGTGAGGTGCACCGCCACGACCACCAGCAGCAGCGCGGTCGCCGCGAGGAAGATCCCGACGACGCGCGGAACCGAGGCGCGCCCGGCCGGAGCCGGCTGGACAGCCGGCTCCGGACGCGAGGGCGCGGACAGCATGGTCACCCCGCGTAGGTGGTGACGAGCTGGTCGATGTACTGCTTGCCGGAGAGCGGCCCGCCGAAGGTCCAGATCCCGTCGGGCATCCGGTGCAGGTTGCCCTGCTTGACGAAGGGCAGCGACTTCCAGATGGCGTTGCTGTTCAGACCGTCGGCGAAGACGTCGACGCCGTCCGAGGCGTTGTAGAAGAAGTGCAGGTCCGGGCTCTTGAGCACGGTCAGGCCCTCGACGTCGGTCTGGCCCAGGCCCCACGCCGGGTCGGTCTCGCCGGTCCACGCGTTGGTCAGGCCGAGCTGGATGCCGATCTGGGAGACCAGCGCGCCCTCGCCGAACATCCGGATGCTGACCGTGCTGCCTTCCTTCCAGCCGTCGGCGATGGCGAACGGCTTGCCGGCGGCACCGGCGTCGGCGATCTTCTTCTTGCCGTCGGCGATGGCGGCGTCGAAGTCGGCGAGCAGCTTCTCCGCCTCGGCGGTCTTACCGACCGCGGCGGCGATCATGTTCAGGTCGGCCCGCATCCGGCCGAGGTTGTCCGAGGCGTCGCTGCCCTTGGTCACGATGACCGGGACGTACTTCTCCAGCTGCGTGATGACGTTGGCGCCCCGGTCGTCCTCCATGACCACGAGGTCGGGTTGCAGCGCCACGATGGAGTCGATGCTCGGCTCGCCGCGGGTACCGACGTCCTTGACGCCCGGGTCGAGCTTGGCGGCGCTGACCCAGGTCGCGTACCCCTCGGGGTCGGCGACGCCGACCGGCATGACGCCGAGACTGACGAGCATCTCGACCTCGCCCCATTCGAGACCGACCACCTTGGTCGCGGGGGCGTCGAGCTTGACCTCCTTGCCGCGGCTGTCGGTGACGGTGACCGGGCCGCTGGCGGCGGAGGTGGCGGCGGCGGGCTCGGTGGTGTTCTCGGTGGTGCCGCAGGCGGCCAGCAGCACCGCGGTGGCGGCAGCCAGCAGGGCGGTTACACGGGTACGGGACATGATGTTCTTTCTCGGGTGGGTGTCGTGACCGGTCTGTGCTCAGACCGGGACTCGGGCCAGGTGTCGGCCCACGGGGCGGGTCGTCACCAGCCCGTTGAACGGGTCGGTGCTGACCTCGATCCGGATGCCGTAGGTCTCGGTCAGATCCGGTTCGGTGAAGACCTCGGCCGGGGTGCCGGTGGCGCGGACCCGGCCACCGTGCAGCAGGACCACCTCGTCGGCCACCGCGGCGGCCTGGTTGAGGTCGTGCAGCACGACGCCGACCGCGACGCCGTGGTCGTCGGCGAGGTCACGCATCAGGTCGAGAATCCCGACCTGATACCGCAGATCGAGGAAGGTGGTGGGCTCGTCGAGCAGCAGCACCGGGGTGTCCTGGGCCAGGCAGGTGGCCAGCCAGACCCGCTGCAACTCGCCACCGGAGAGTTCGTCCACCGGCCGACCGGCCATCACGCCGACGCCGGTGACCTCCATGGCGCGGGCGATGGCGGCCGGGCCGTCCGGGTCGTCCGCGCGCCACCGGCCCCGGTAGGGGTGGCGGCCGTAGCCGACGACGTCGCGGACGGTGACGCCGTTGGGGACCGGCCTGCTCTGGGCGAGCAGGGTGACCCGGCGGGCGTACTCCTTGGCGGGCAGGCCCGCGGCGGCGATGCCGTCGGCGAAGAGCACGCTGCCGCGATCCACCGGATGGAGCCGGGCCAGCGCCCGCAACAGGGTGGACTTGCCACTGCCGTTGGGACCGACGAGAGCGGTCACCGTGCCGGCACGCAGGGCGATACCCGCGCCGTGCACCACCGTCGTGCCGTGGTAGCCCAGGCACAGGTCGACACCGCGTAGGCTTTGCTCGGCGTCGTTCGACATCAGTCCGCTCGACATATGGTTAGGCTAACCTAACCTAATTGCCTGTCAAGACGTGGGTCCGTCTCACCCTTCCGAACCCCGACCGTCACTCGGCGTTGCTGGACCGCCGTCGATGCGCCGAGCCGCCTCGCCGGCCAGTCCCGGTGGCGCACGCCGTGACGAGCCGCCACCTGCGATCGGGCCGGGACGCCGATGCCGGGCCACCCGTCAGGCGGCCCGAAATCCGTCCCGGGGTGGGACGACAGAGCAGTCGGAGCAGCGGTAACGTTGCGCGTCATCCGCCGCCGGCCCGCCGGCGTGGCGCTCTTCGATCCTACGGAGGATGGGGCATGTCCATCGGCGAGGAACCGTTCGCAGTCCGCGACGACCTGGCCTCGCGGCCGAACTTCGAGGTCGCCCTGCGTGGGTACGACAAACGGCAGGTGGAACGCTACGTCGAGCAGATCGACGGCCGGCTCGCCGCGGTCTCGGCGGAACGGGACCGGGCCACCGCCCAGCTACGGGAGCTGACCGGGAAGCTTCAGGCGGTGCAGGGCGAGATGGCCGAGCTGCGGCAGCGACCGGCGCAAGTGGACAAGGCCACCTTCCAGGACGTCGGCCCGATGGTCGGCCAGATCCTGGACCTGGCCGAGAAGCAGGCCGCAGCGATCATCGAGACGCACAGCCAGCGGGCCACCAAGCTCCAGGCGGAGGCGGAGAAGACGCTCGCCAACGCGCGGGAACGCACCGTCAAGGCGCTTGCCGACCTTGAGGAGGAGCTGGCCGGCCGGCGGGCCGAGCACGAGAAGACGTACGAGGAGCTGCGGGCCGCCGCCGACGCGGAGCTGGCCGAGAGCCGCGAGCGGGCCGACAAGCTGCGCGCCGACGGGGAGGCCGCGCACGAGCGCGCGCAACAGGAGGCGCAGCGGATCGGCGAGCAGTGCCGCCAGCAGGTCGAGCAGGCCCGCTCGGCGGCGGAGGCGCTCACCACCTCGGCGCGTACCCAGATCCACCAGGAGATCCAGGCGGCCCGGTCGAAGAGCCAGCAGGAGCTGGCGCAGTGGCGGGCCACGGTCGAGGAGGAGCTGGCCGAGCGGCGGGCCACGGCCGAGGAGGACCTGGCCGAGCAGCGGGCGGCCGTCGAGCGCGAGCTGGCCGCACAGCGGTCCGCCGCCGAGCAGCGGGTCAGCTCGATGATCGCCGACGCCCAGCAGTACTCCGCGGAGATCCGCAAGCGCGCCGACGAGCAGGCGGCCGAGGTACGCAAACTCAGCGACGAGCAGGCCGCCGCGGCCGAGGAACAGCTGCACGCCGTCCAGCTCGAGGTCGGGGAGCAGCGTCAGGCCCTGGCTCAGCTGCACGAGCAGTTGGACGACGCCGAGCAGCAACTCGACGCCGCCCGCCGCACCAAGGACGCCACCGAGACCGAGCTGACCCGGCTGCGGCAGTTGCTGGAGGAGACCAGCCACGAACTCGTGGCGGAGCGCCAGCGGCTGGACGAGGTGCGCCGGGCGGCCGAGGCCGCCGAGCGGCACGCCAAGGAGACCCGCGCCCGGGTGCAGCGGGAGGCCAAGCGGGTCGCCGATCTGGCGGCCGCGGCGGTGATGGCCGCGGCGGCCGGTGGCGGCGAGACCGCCGAGTACCCGATGGTGGCCGCCCGACTCGGGGTGTCCCGACCCGCTGGCGACGCCGCCGCGACGGGCGGTGGCGAGGTGGCCTCGGCGGCCGGTGGTCGGGCCGAGGACGTGGCCACCGAAGGCGAGGGCGACGCCGAGCGGGCCGGGCCGGATCCACAACGCACGGTCACCGACGCCACCGACCCGGCGGGCCGGGAGCGCAACGGCGTGGCCGCCGGCCGACCGGGTCAGCCGCAGCCGGAGCACGGCGCACGTCCCGTGGTGGATCCGGTGGCGCGCGCGGCGGCCGCGGTGGCGGCCGGCGGGCCCGGTGGCATCGACTGGTTCGCCGGTCAGGCCGGCAACCAGCAGTCCGAGGCGGAGGAACCGCCGGGCGCGACCGCGGCCGACCGGGCGCCGGAACCCGCGGCGAACTGAGCGCGACCGACGACGGGCCGCCCACCCCCGAACCTCGGGGTGGGCGGCCCGCTGCGGTCAGGACCGGCTGGTTGCCAGTTCCGGTTCCCGCGCGGTCGGATCCGGCACCAGTCCGGAGGGGCCGTAGACCAGGCCCTTACGCCGTGCGCCCCGCTCGAACAGCCGGTGCAACGGAGTCGCGGCGAAGGTGGTCACGATGGCCATGATGGCCAGCACCGTGTAGAGCTGTTGGCTCACCAGGCCGGCGGAGAGCCCGATGTTGAGCAGGATCAGCTCCATCAGCCCTCGGGCGTTGGCCAGTGCGCCCATCGACCCGGCCTCCCGCCAGGTCATGCCCTGCCACCGGGCGGCGAGCCCGACGGCGCCGAACTTGCCCAGGAAGGAGGCCGCCAGTACCACGGCGGCGACCAGCAGCACGGACGGCTCGAAGATGAGGCTGAGCTTGGTGTTCAGCCCGGAGTAGATGAAGAAGGCCGGTAGCAGCAGGTACGCGGCGAGCGGCTCGGCCCGTTCCCGGAGCGCGTCGACGAAGCGCCCCCGCGGCATGACCGCACCCGCGACGAAGGCACCGAAGACCGAGTAGATGCCGACGAAGTCGGTGAACCAGGCGGCGAGGAGTACCACCGTCAGCGTGACGGTCAGCGGCCCCACCGGCAGTGCCGCCGTCTCGCCGACGGCACGTCGGCGCTCGGCCCAGTCCTCCAGTCGGCGCAGCAGCGGCCGACCCACGAAGATCATGAACAGCAGGAACGCCAGCCCACCACCGAGGGCCACCACACCGCCGCCGATCCCGCCGGCGGCCGTGGCCACCACGATCGCCAGGAGCACCCAGGCGCACGCGTCGTCGGAGGCCGCGCAGGCCAGGGCCATCGTGCCGAGCCGGGTGCGCAGCAGGCCCGAGTCGTACACGATCCACGCCAGCATGGGGAACGCGGTGATGGCGATGGCCGAGGCGATGAACAGTGCGCCCTGCCAGGGGGCGACCCCCGCGCTGAAGTACTCGTCACTGTGGACGGTCAGCCACCAGCCGAGCACGCCACCGAGCAGCAGCGGCACGCCGAGCCCGGCCGAGGCGGTTGCCCCGGCCTGCCGGACGTGCCCACGGAGAATACCCAGATCGAACGAGCAACCGACCAGAAACATGTAGACGACGAGGCCGAGTTGCCCGATGACATAAATGGCGGTCAGCGAGGGGTGCGGTATGGCCTTGCCGCCGACCTGCAATGTCAGGGGGAACATCCATTCTTGTGCCGCCGGCCACAACAGCCCGAACAGCGACGGGCCCAGCAGGAAACCGGCGACCATGATGGCCACCACCTGCACCTGCCCCAACCTGCGAAACAGCGGCCAGATCAGTCGATAGACGGCCAGAATCACGGCCATCTGCAGAAAAAGATGCATGGCAATTTCGAGCATCGAAGGCATGAGCCATCCACTTCTCGATTGACACGGCAACGGAAACAGCGCTCGACCGAAATTCCCCCCGGAGGAATTATCGACGATGCTAGATCCGGTCCGGAGCCGCGACAAGAGTGGCTCGGCGTCCTCGGCCGTCCGGTGGCGGACACTTCACGACCCGGCCCGGTGGCCACCCCGGTACCACCGGTGGAAACGACGAAAGGTCTGGTTGGTCGAGTCTCTCTTCGCTCTCCAGAAGGGACCTACCCCCGCACCCGGCAAGGTTTGAGCGATATCGGGTCGGCTGGGACGGCATCCGGCGACACCGCCGCGCCCGGGGGTCACGGACTCAGGTGAGACCGGCACCACCGGACGCGGCGGACGGCCGCCGGGCCGGTCAGAACGGCCGGCGTGGCAGCCAGCCGAGGAAGCGGTTGCGGGCCCGGGCCAGCGGCAGTCCGGGCAGGTCGCGGGCGGCGGCGAGCAGACAGGAGCCCAGGTAGACCGCGAGCGCGGCGCGGGCCCCGCCGAACTCCGCGAGCAGTTGGCTCTGCTTGACCGCGCACGGCCACTCCTGCCCACAGCCGGTGCAGGTCCAACTCGGCGGTGACGGCAGATGCTCCGGTGGTTTGACCGATCGGTAACGCACGGCGGCACTGTTGCGTCGGCCGACCCGGGCGGGGAACCGGTGCGGATCGCCCGACGCGGGATGCCGATCGGTGAACAGTTCCCGACGGGCCAGTCCGAGCGCCCCGCCGACCCGGACCAGCGCGTCCGGCCCCGGGCGATAGCCGACCACGGCACCCAGCAGGTGGTGACCCAGCAGATCGAAGGCGTCCGGCCCGAGGGCGAGTTCGCGGCAGAGCGCGATCAGCCGCGTCGGTGCGACCACCCGCTGGGCCACCAGGGCGTAGCGCAGCACCTCCCGTAGGCCACCACCCAGATCGGACAGGCGGGTTCCCACGATGCCGGCGAGGTCCGCCTCCCCGGCGACCCGGCGGAGTGCCTCAGCCGTCGCCAGTCGGACGATGTAAGTCGGATCCTTGGTCTCCAACGCCCCACCCCTATCCGTTAGGCGAACAATTGCCCATGTTGGACACCCTTCGCATGATCACGGCCACGGACGGTCGCTGGCTAGCCCGGTTTGCGCAGGCCGGGCCGCACCGACTAGCCCGAAAACGAAAACTCCCCTGACATCGACAACGAGCGAGATCCACCGGCGCGACGGATGCGCCACGAAAACTTCATGGGACTCCTTCCTTTGTGGATACCATCGATGGGAATCCTGGCTCTGCATGTCCTACCGCTCTTCGGATCCACCACGTCTCGCCGGGTGCCGTCCCGGCGTGTCGAAGCGCCCTCCGTCCAGGTCGATGGAGACGTATTGAAGACGAAGGTTCCGACCGCCCACCGGTTCGACAGCGGCGACCCGGAGACGATCCACGACTACCTGGCCCACGCCTACCACTCCAGGGTCGCCATCCGCGCGGCCGTCGACGCCCGCTACCGGTTCCGCCACCACCGGGTGGACGCGGGCTCGTTCTGGCGGGAGACGTCGGACCAGTCCACGCAGCTCGACATCGATGTCGAGCCGTCCCGCGCGCTGGTGATCTGCGAGGTCGTCAGCGGGCGCGTCGACCGCTCCTGCGCCGGTGCGTACGGTCGGTTCGGGCCGGGCGACGTCTTCCTGGCCGCCCTGCCCGACCTGGCCTGCTCGCTGCGCTGGCTGCCCGGGCGGATCACCGCCTGCCTGCTGAGTCTCTCCGTCCTGGACCGGGTGACCGGCACCGCGTCCGCCGGCCGGGCGAGCAGGGTCCGGTTCACCGGGCTGACCCCCGCCTCCCCGGCCCTGGCCGGCCTGTGGCGGCACACCACGAGCTACCTCGACCACGTCGTCCTGGGCAATCCATACGCGTACCGCGAGCCCTTGGTGATCGCCAACGCGGCCCGGATGCTGGCCGCGTCGGCCCTGGCGGTCTTCCCGCACACCAGGGCGGGCTGGTCTCCGGCCACCGACCAGCGGGCCGCCACCACCACCGCGCTGCGCCGGGCGACGATGTTCATCGAGGAGTACGCCGACCGGGACATCGGTGCGGCCGACATCGCCGCCGCCGCCCAGGTCTCGTTGCGGACCCTGCAACTGGCGTTCCGCCGGCACCTCGACACCACCCCGATGGCGCACCTGCGCCGGGTCCGGCTCGACCGCGCCCACCGGGAGCTGATGCAGGCCGACCCGCGGCGGGAAACCGTCTCGGCGATCGCCTCGCGGTGGGGGTTCCTCAGCCACAGCCGGTTCACCGCGCGCTACCACGCCACCTACGGATTCCCGCCCAGCCGCACCCTGCACGCCTGACGACGCCCGCGCTGGCCGACCGCCGAGAGGCGGGCCACCGTCCGCATGATGGCCGCCCCACCGCATCGATGCCAGAATCGCACCCATGCGGGGTACGCTCGTCGGCCGCGACGGGGTGTTCGATCAGTCCTGGCGCGCACTGCGCGAGCCGGGCTCGGTGCTGTTGGAGGGCCCGGCCGGCATCGGCAAGACGACGGTGCTGCGGGAACTGCTCGCCGAGGCGAGCCGGGCCGGTTGGTCGGTGCTGAGCTGCGCCCCGACCGAGTGCGAGACCGAGCTGCCCTTCGCCGCCCTCGCCGACCTGCTCCGCCCACTGGCGGACCTGGTGGCGGCGCTGCCCCGCCCACAGCGGGTCGCGGCCGAGGTGGTGCTGCTGCTGCGGGACAGCGACGAGACCATCGACGAGCGCGTGGTCGGCGCCGCCACCCGCTCGCTGCTGGAGGCGGCCCTCGCCGCCGGCCGGCCGGTGCTGGTCGCCGTGGACGACGCGCCGTGGCTGGACCGGCCGAGCGAACGAGCGCTGCGGTTCGCGCTTCGCCGGGTCGGGCCCGGGCTGTCCATCCTGGCCAGCTGCCGCACCGACAACACCCCGGCGCCGCGCATCGCGCCACTCGGGCTCGACGCCGGTCCCGGCCGACTGACCCGGCTGACCCTGGCGCCGCTGGGCGTGGGTGCCCTGCACCACCTGCTGCGGGAGCGGGTCGGTGCCGTCCTGAGTCGTTCGCTGCTGGCCCGGATCGCCCGGGAGGCCGCCGGCAACCCCCTCGTCGCCATCGAGGTGACCCGCGCGGTGCAGCGCCTGCCGCAACCACCGGAGCCGGCACAGGACCTGCCGGTGGCCTCCTCGATGCACCAACTCCTCGGCGAGGTGCTCGCCCGGCTGCCGGCCGGCTGCCGGGACGCCGTACGGCTGGCGGCTCTGCTGGGCGTACCGCTGCTTCGGGACCTGGCCGCGGCGGGGATCTCCCCCGCGCTGTTCGACGCCGCGGAGGAGGCCGGGTTGCTCGTGGTCGGGGCGGCCCGGGTGGAGTTCACCCATCCGGTCTACGCCGCCGCGGTCCGCGCCGGCATCCCGCCCGGCGTCCGGCGTGGCCTGCACCGCAGGCTGGCCGAGGTGGTCACCGATCCGGACGAACGGGTCCGGCACCTGGCCCTGTGCAGCACCTCGCCGGATCCGGTGGTCGCCGACGCCCTCGCCGCGGCTGCCGCCCGGCAGTACGCGCGGGGTGCGCCGGAGGCCGCCGCGAACCTGTACGAGTCGGCGGCCCGGCTCACCCCCGCCGGCGACGAGGCCGATCGTGGCCAGCGGCTGTTGGCGGCGGCCCGGTGCCGCTTCGGATGCGGCGACCATCCCGGGGCACGGGTCGCCGCCGAGGCGGTGGCCGCCGGGTTCGACGGCGACGTCCGGGCGGAGGCGCTGCTGCTGCGCGCGGTGGTCGCGTGGAGCGCCGACGAGTCCGGCGGTACCGCGGTCGAGGCCGCCGGGCGGGCGCTGGCCGCGACCCGTCCGGACGCCCCGCTGGCCGGCCGGATCCACGCCCACCTGGCGCTCTTCGTCGACCTGCCGGATCCGGCGCGGGCCCACGCCGAGGCCGCCATCGCCCTGCTCACCGGTGCCGGCGGGGATCGCACACTGCTCGCCGCGGCGCTACTGCACCTGTTCTTCAACGAGGTACGCGCCGGTGAACCGCCCCGCGTCGAACTGCTCGACCGGGCGCTGGAGATGGAGGGGCCGGAACCGTCCTGGCTCGCCGGCACGATCCCGGCGATCTGGTGGAAGTCGATCGACGATCCGGCGCGGGCCCGACGACGGCTGGGCCGGATGCTCGACCTGGCGGCGGCCCGGTGCGACGAGCCCTCGCAGTACGACCTGCTCAAACACCTCGGCGAGACCGAGCTGCTCGCCGGCCGGTGGTCGACCGCCGAACGGCACATCGCGGCCGCCCGGGAACTCGGCGAGCTGCTGGGGACCGAGGCGACCGCGGAGATCTGGCTGGCCGGGCTGCTCGACGCGTTGCGCGGCCGGCTCGACGTGGCGCAGCGGGTGGCCGAGGCGGGGCTGCGACTGGGCGAGCGGCTCGACGACGACTGGTGTCGGCGGATCCACCTGCAACTGGGCGCGTTCGTGGCGCTCTGCGCCGGCCGGATGGCCGACGCCGCGACCGGATACGGTCGACTCGCCGCGACGGTCGACCGGATGGGTCTGGTCGAGCCGCTGGCGCAGCGCTTCGAGCCCGACTGGATCGAGGCCTGCGTGGGCGCCGGTGACCTCGTCACCGCCCGCGCTGCCCTGGCCCGGCTGGCGGAGCGGCACCGGCGGTTGCCTCGCCCCTGGACGCGGCTGGGCCTCGCGCGCAGCCGGGCCCTGCTGGCCAGCGCCGGCGGCGCCGACCCGTCGGCCGCCCTGGACGAACTGGCCGCCGCGCGGTCCGCCGTGCCGCCGGAGGTGCTGCCGCTGGACCGGGCCAGGTGTCTGCTGGTCGAGGGCGTGGTGCACCGCCGGTCCCGCCGCAAGCGCCCGGCCAGGGAGGCGCTGGCCGCCGCGGCGGCCGAGTTCGACGCGCTGGGCGCGACGGTGTTCGGCGGGCGGGCCCGGGCCGAGGCCGCCCGGCTGGGCGGGCGGCCGCCCGCACCGTCGGACCTCACCGCCACCGAGGAGCGGGTCGCCCGGCTCGCCGCGCAGGGACGGACCAGCCGGGCCATCGCCGACGAACTGTTCGTCAGCCCGAAGACCGTCGAGACCAACCTGTCCCGGGTCTACCGCAAGCTGGGCATCTCCCGCCGGGCCGAACTGGGTGCCGCGCTGGCCCGGGTCGGTGGAGCCGACGAACAGGCGCGCGGGCCGGCGGCCACCGCCAGCGCGCCGGCCGGCGCGGTCAAAGGCTAGGGAAACGCCGGATTCATCCACGGCCGGGTGGTCGTAGCGTCGAACTGTCACTCCCGCCGGGTCGACTCGTCCGGCCGGCACGTCAGCAGACCCTGCCGCCAGAAGGGCCGGACTCCGCCACCGGCGCGGTCCCACACCATGTCGAGCTGCCCGGCCCGGTCGCGGTCGGGTGTCAGAAGGGAACCGAACACGTGCGTCGACTGATCCTGCCCGTGGTGCTGCTGGCCGCGCTCGCGCTGACCGGCTGCGACAGCGCGGACCCTGCGCCACCGGCGGCCGGCCCCGGCGCGGACGCGGACGCGGAGACCGACCTCGACCTGCCCGCCGACGGCGCCGGCAACCAGACCCCGGCCTGCCCGTTCACCGCGGCCCAGGTCTCCGAGCTGGTCGGCCAGTCGATGGTCGACGACGGCAACTGCAGCTTCGGCGACGGCAAGGGGGTGGCGGCGCTGTCCGTGACGACCGCCTCCCAGTTGGCCGGCGAGACGACCTACGACTTTCAGCGCCAGCAGGCCGAGCAGAGCTACCAGACGGTGACGGACCTCGACGGCGACGGTAAGGGTTACCTGGCGGTCAAGGACATCGGCGCCGAGGCGGTGCTGGTCGGCGGTGCCGGCAGCTTCACCGTGACGCTGAGCAGCTTCGAACGCCTCGGCGCGGAGCCCGACGGCTACGCACAGGCGCTGCGCCGGCTGCTCGACGCCCTGCCCCGGTGACACCACGCCCCGAGGAGACGACCGTGAGGTACCTCAAGCTCGCCGCGGCGGCCGCTGCCGTCGCCGTTCTCACCGCCTGCGGCGGCAGCGCCGAACCGGCCGCCGCGCCACCGCCACCGACCGAGGTGGCCGAGCCGGCACCGCCCAGCGAGGCGGCCGAGGCGGAGCCGTCGACCGAGGCACCGCAGGTCGACGCCTGTGCCCTGGTGCCCAAGGAGGACGCCGAGAAGCTGGCCGGCACCCCCCTGGAGGATCCGGTGCCGGTCCGCGAGACCTGTACCTACACCGGGCCGACGTCGGGTCCGTTGGCGCAGGTGGAGGTGTACGTGGGCGACGGGGCCAAGAAGATCCTCGACGTCGACCGTGACCTCGACCACGAGTTCGAGACGCTGTCCGGAATCGGGGACGAGGCGTACCTGGAGGACGGCGCGGTCTTCTTCCACGCCGCCGGGGTGTGGGTGGCCATCCGACTGGTCCGGCTCGACGACCCGGCGAAGTACGACAAGCCGCTGACCGAGCTGGCCCGGACGGTCGCTGGGCGGCTCTGAACCCGACCGGGCCGGATCAGGTCGAATCCCGCTCGGCGGACGACTTCTCGTCCTCGTGACGCTGTGCCTCGAAGCGTCGCCGGATCACCGCGACCGCCTCCTCCTCGCGGCAGCCAAGGCTGCGCAGCAGGTCGGTGGCGACGGTACGGATCTGGGCCACCACCACGTTGCCGGAGAAGCCGATCCCCTCGTCGTACGCCTCGGCGGCCCGGTCGACCGCCTTGAGGACCAACTGCTCGGACCGGTTGGTGTGATGCCCGCTCTCCGCCTCGACCTGCAACAACGCCAGGGCGTCACCGAAGTAGTGCACTGCGGCCGCCAGCCCGGCCGGGATCGGTTCGTTGTCGCGGACCGCGGTGGCCGCCCGGCGCAGCATCTCCTGGCCGCCCCCGACGGCCAGGTCGAGGTAGCGGGTACCGCGTTGGTAGTGCTCGAACTCGCGCCGCCGGTGCCAGCGCGCCGGCGACACCGCCACCGCCTCCTGCGCACCGGAGACAGCGTCTTTGAGCAGGCCGAGTTGCGGGCCCAGGCCGTACAACCCGTCCCGGGCCTCGGCCACCGCCGCCGCGTCGCCCCGGGACATCCCGTCCGCGGCGTTGTGCAGATGTTCGATCAGGGCGGCGAAGAGTGGGCGGGCGGCCCGCTGGATGATGCGCACCGGGTTGACCGGCAGTAAGGCCACCACCACCACGGCGGAGATCGCGCCGATGACCGCGTCGATGACCCGCGGCACCTCCAGTCCCCGCTGGATCGGCGAGAGGGTGGCGATCAGCACCGCCGTACCGCCGGCCTGGGTGACCACCGCTCCACCCCGGCTCATGGTCAGCGCGAGCAGGATGGCCAGGGTGACCACGGTGCCGATCTGCCAGGGGCCGGTGCCGATGACCATGATCAGCGCGTCACCTACCAGGAGGCCGGCCAGCACGCCGACCAGCAGTTCCAGGGTGCGGCGGGTGCGGCGGCCGATCGCGGCGGCGATGGTGCCCACGGCGGCGCTGGGCGCGAAAACCGGCGACGGGTGACCGAGCAGTTCGTGCGCCAGCGTCCAGGCGAGCGCGGCGGACACCCCGGCCTGTACCGCGAGGATGCCGTACAGCTCCAGGCTCCGGCGGCGCTCCCGCCAGTTGACCCGCCGGCTGAGGCGGCCGACCGTCTCGGCGACCTCGGATTCGAACCGGTTGCCGGCACGACGTGCCCAGCTCCTGTCGTCCTCCCCCGCCGCCACGCCGCCGACTACCCCGCCAGGCCGCGCTCATTCACTGCCCGGGGATACCGCCACCGCCGCCGGTGCGCTCGGCGCCATCGTCGACCGTTCCGCCACGCCGAACGTGTCGACCTTCGCACCGGATCATCCTCCTCACCTGGACGGAGAGCATTAGCATCGTAAGACTTCGATTGACAAAGTTTATGATCCAAACTTATGGTGCGAGTCGGCCGGATGTTTCCGGTGGCCCGGCGACGCCCGGCCAGCCACCCCGTCGACACCATCACCACGCGAGGAGCGTCATGGCTGGGCTGAAGGGCACACTACGCAGGACACGATGGCGATTCGGCCTGGTCGCCAGCGGCGTCGCCGCACTACTCGCCGGTGCCGGTCTGGTCACCGCCGGCACCGCCCACGCGGCGGCCGGCTGCCGGGTGGCGTACTCCGCCCCCAGCCAGTGGCCAGGCGGGTTCACCGCGAACGTCGCGGTGACGAACCTCGGTGACCCGCTCAACGGTTGGCGACTGACCTGGACGTTCCCCTCCGGGCAGCGGGTCACCCAGGCCTGGAACGCCACGGTCACCTCGGCCGGCAACGACGTCACCGCCAGCAACGTCGGTTACAACGCCGCGCTGGGCACCAACCAGACCGTGTCGTTCGGCTTCAACGGGTCGTGGTCGGGCAGCAACACGGCACCGACCACGTTCGCCCTCAACGGCGTCACCTGCACCGGCAGCGTCGGCACCACCCCGCCGCCGAGCACCACCCCGCCGCCGAGCACGCCACCGCCGCCGAGCACCCCGCCGCCGGCGGAGGCCCCGATGGCCTACGTGGCCGCGATGCAGCCCGGCTGGAACCTCGGCAACACCTTCGACGCGGTCGGCGCCGACGAGACCGCGTGGGGCAACCCGCGCGTCACCGAGGCACAGCTCGACGCCATCCGGGCACAGGGCTTCAACAGCATCCGCATCCCGGTGACCTGGAGCAACCACCACGGCCCCGCCCCGTCGTACACCATCGACGCGGCCTGGCTGAACCGCGTCAAGGAGGTCGTCGGCTGGGCCCTGGACGACGGCTTCTACGTGATGATCAACCTGCACCACGACTCGTGGCAGTGGATCAACGAGATGCCGACGAAC
Source organism: Micromonospora palythoicola (assembly GCF_036689795.1). Taxonomy (NCBI): domain Bacteria; kingdom Bacillati; phylum Actinomycetota; class Actinomycetes; order Micromonosporales; family Micromonosporaceae; genus Micromonospora; species Micromonospora palythoicola. The sequence goes on from NZ_JBAGKI010000062.1 coordinate 32,893, forward strand.
CGGACCACGGTGCTCAACCGCTACAACGCGCTGTGGACCCAGATCGCCGCCGCGTTCCGGGACCATTCGCCGAGGCTGCACTTCGAGAGCGTCAACGAGCCGCAGTTCGCCAACAGCTCCGGCGACGCCCAGAATGCGGAGCTGCTGCACGAGCTGAACGTCAACTTCCACCGGATCGTGCGCGCCTCGGGCGGCGTCAACGCCACCCGGATGCTGGTCCTGCCGACCCTGCACACCTCCTCCGAGCAGGCCCGGATCAACGAGCTGACCACGACGATCAACCAGCTCAACGACCGCAACCTGATCGCCACCGTGCACTTCTACGGCTACTGGCCGTTCAGCGTCAACGTGGCCGGCGGCACCCGCTTCGACGCCACCACCCAGCAGGACCTGACCGACTCGTTCGACCGGGTGCACAACGCCTTCGTGACCCGCAACATCCCGGTCGTGATCGGCGAGTACGGGCTGCTCGGCTTCGACCGGCACACCGGCACCATCCAGCAGGGCGAGAAGCTCAAGTTCTTCGAGTTCCTCGGCCACTACGCCCGGACCAAGCGGATCACCACCCAGCTCTGGGACAACGGCCAGCACTTCGACCGGGTCGCCTTCCAGTGGAAGGACCCGGAGCTGTGGGCCCAGATCAGGTCGAGCTGGACCACCCGTTCCGGCACCGCCTCGTCCGACCAGGTGTACGTGCCGCGTACCGGCTCGATCACCGCGAAGTCGTTGACCCTCAACCTGAACGGCACCACCTTCTCCGGGTTGCGCCAGGGCAGCACCAACCTGGTGCAGGGCACCGACTACACGGTCTCCGGCAACCAGCTCACCATCACCGCGAGCGCGCTCACCCGGCTGGTCGGCAACCGGGCGTACGGGGTCAACGCCAGCCTCCAGGCCCGCTTCTCGGCCGGCGTGCCCTGGCGGATCGACGTGATCACCTACGACACGCCGGTGCTGTCCAACGCCACCGGCACGACCGCCGCGTTCGCCATCCCCACCCAGTTCCGCGGCGACCAGCTCGCCACCATGGAGGCGAGGTACGCCGACGGCAGCAACGCCGGCCCGCACGACTGGACGTCGTTCAAGGAGTTCGACGTGGCCTTCTCACCCGACTACCCGGGTAACCGGATCACGTTGACCGACACCTTCTTCGGCGAGGTCCGCGACGGCGCGCCGGTCACCCTCACCTTCCACTTCTGGAGCGGCGCCCAGGTCACCTACCGCGTCACCAGGTCCGGCAGCAACGTCACCGGGGTCACCGGCTGACCGGCCCGGGCCCCCCCCCCCCCCCCCCCGGGGCGGGGGGGCGCGGGGGGGCAAAAGTGGGCCAGGTACCCGTACAGCGGAACCGGCGCGGGGTGAAATTCGGCG
>NZ_JBAGKI010000063.1:0-33689 GCF_036689795.1 Micromonospora palythoicola
GGCAGAACGGTCCGGGCGTGGCCGAGGCGGCCAACCAGCCGCGCGCCGTGGCTCCGGTACGCGGCCGCTGTCCGGTCGTCAGGACGTCGTCGGGGCGGCACCGGCCGGTGCCGCCCCGAGTGGTACCCGGCCGACCGGTCAGTTCTCCGGGGTGTCCCCGGGCCCGCGCGGATGCCGCCACCGGTCGTTGGGCTGCGGGTCGCGCTGCGCGCCCAGCGGGTTCTCCTCCGGTTCGTCGGTCTCCTCGAAGCTCGGCCGGCGTACCTGCTCCGGCTCCGGCACGTCGACCGGCCGGGCACCGGACTGCGGCGCGGGCTGGTACGCCTCCGCCTCGCGTGCGCCGTGCGCGCCCTCGGCGGCCGGCGACTCGGACACGTGCTTCTCCATGTGCAGTTCCTCGCGGAAGTCCTGCGGGGGTTTGGTGGTCCGTTGTGGAAGGTCGCGGCCCAGGTCGGAGACGAGTTCGCCGTACTTGGCGTCGAACGCGGGACGCTCCGAGCGGATCCGGGGCATCCGGTCGAAGTTGCGCAGCGGCGGCGTGCAGGTGGTGGCCCACTCCAGGGAGTTGCCGAAGCCCCAGGGGTCGTCCACGGTCACCTCGGCGCCGTAGCGCCAGGACTTCCAGGCGTTCCACATGAAGAACAGGGTGGACGCGCCCAGCACGAAGGCGAAGACGCTGGAGATCGTGTTGAGCGTGGTGAACCCGTCGCTGGGCAGGTAGTCGGCGTACCTGCGGGGCATGCCCTCGTTGCCGAGCCAGTGGTGCACCAGGAAGGTGCCGTGGAAGCCGATGAACATGGTCCAGAAATGCAGCTTGCCGAGCCGCTCGTCGAGCAGGCGACCGGTCATCTTCGGCCACCAGAAGTAGAAGCCGCCGAAGAGCGCGAAGACCACGGTGCCGAAGACCACGTAGTGGAAGTGGGCGACGACGAAATACGTGTCCGTGACGTGGAAGTCCACCGGCGGGCTGGCCAGCAGCACGCCGGTGAGCCCGCCGAGCAGGAAGGTGACCAGGAAGCCGATGGCGAACAGCATCGGCGTCTCGAAGGTCAGCTGGCCCTTCCACATGGTGCCGATCCAGTTGAAGAACTTCACCCCGGTCGGCACCGCGATCAGGTAACTCAGGATGCTGAAGAACGGCAGCAGCACCTGACCGGTGGCGAACATGTGGTGCGCCCACACCGCCATGGACAGAATCGTGATGGCGATGGTGGCCAGCACCAGCCCGGTGTAGCCGAAGATCGGCTTGCGGGAGAAGACCGGGATGATCTCGGTGATGATGCCGAAGAACGGCAGCGCGATGATGTAGACCTCGGGGTGGCCGAAGAACCAGAACAGGTGCTGCCAGAGCATCGGCCCACCGGTGTCGGGGTTGTAGACCTGCGCGTCGAGCAGCCGGTCGGCGCTCAGCGCCAGCAGCGCGGCGGCCAGCAGCGGGAAGACCAGGATCACCAGCACGCTGGTGAACAGCATGTTCCAGGTGAAGATCGGCATCCGGAACATGGTCATGCCCGGCGCGCGCAGGGTCAGGATCGTGGTGATCAGGTTGACCGCGCCGAGGATGGTGCCCAGACCGGACACCACCAGGCCGATCACCCACATGTTCGCGCCGACCCCGGGGGAGTGCTCGACGGCGCTCAGCGGCGTGTACGCGGTCCAGCCGAAGTCGGCCGAGCCGCCCGGGGTCAGGAATCCGCCGACCACCATCAGCCCGCCGAACAGGTAGAGCCAGTAGGCCAGCGCGTTGAGCCGGGGGAACGACACGTCCGGGGCGCCGATCTGGATCGGCACGATGTAGTTGGCGAAGCCGAACGCCGCCGGGGTGGCGAACAGCAGCAGCATCACCGCGCCGTGCGAGGTGAACAGCTGGTTGTACTGCTCCGGGGCGAGAAACTGCAGACCCGGCCGGGCCAACTCGGCCCGGATCACCATGGCCTCGATCCCGGCCAGCACGAAGAAGCCGAACGAGGTCAGCAGGTACAGCAGGCCGATCTGCTTGTGGTCGGTGGTGGCCAGGAACCTGACCAGCTTTCCGCCCGGGAGTGGCCTGCGCAGCGGTCCGGGATAGCCGCCGAAACGGGCCGGGGCGAGGATCGCCGGACCCCGGTCCTGTCCGGGTTCGGTGGTTACCCGCTTGGGCATGAGCGCTCACCTGCGTTGACGACGGATAAGGACGGGCATGGCTACCCAGCCCGCCGACCATGTAACCAGGCGAGAGCGGTAATTTCGGTCAATTCGCCAGTAGTGTGGCCCAGACGGCCTTTCCGTCGCCGGCCGGGGCACTGCCCCAACGGTCGGCCAGTTCACGTACCAGCATCAGCCCGCGACCACCCTCGTCGCGCTGCCCGGCCGGGCCGGGCCGGGCCGCCGCGCTGCTGCCGTCGACCACCGCCAGGTGCAGCCAGGGTCGCCGCAGGGTCACCGTGACCTGCATCGGGGTACCCGCGTGGCGGACCACGTTGCCGACCAGCTCGCTGAGCACCACCGAGGCCGGACCGACCGCCTCGGGCAGGTTCCACCGGGCGCACGCGTCGGCGACCAGCTCCCGGGCCCGCCGGCAGGCCGCCGCCACCGGGTCGAGGCGTAGCCGCAGCCGGGTCACGGCGGCCGCGCCCGCGAACCGGCTCGCCTCGTCGCAGTTGTCCCGCGTCGGCACCACCCGGCAGACCGTCGACCCGGCCAGCAGGGCGGCCGCCTCGGGGTGCGGCGCGCAGAGCACCAGCGGCACCGTCGGCCAGTCCGCGGCGTGGCGCGCCGCGGCGGCGAAGACGGACACCGCCAGCTGGTCGCGCACGGCCAGCTCGGCCAGGTCGACCACCAGCGCGTCGGGCTGCCGCGCCAGACACCTCTCCAGGTGCGCGTACACCTCGCGCATCGAGATCATGTCGAGGGTGCCGGCAAGCCGTACGACGGTGACCTGTGCTCCGTCGTCCACCTGGCAGGTGATCCGGCTCGCCATCTCCACCCTCGTCTCGGCGCTGTCGCAGCCTGGCAGGTACCCGGCCCCTCACCGGGTGAAACGCCACGGTGAGGCCGGACACCTCAGGCCGCGGCGACCTGCCGTCGCGGCAGTTGGTGCCGCACCTGCGCGAGCGGTGGTCGTTCCGCCACGGCGACGTCGTTGACCACGATCTCCCGGTCCAGGTTCGGCAGCGCGTCCGAGCCGCCCCGGCGGAACTGGGTCAGCAGGGCGGTGGGCAGCATCTCCGGGTTCGCCCAGCCCCGCTGCTGCAGCCGGGACCAGGCGGTCAGCATGATCTGGGCGGACATCCGGCCCAGCGCGGCGGTGTCCTGGTGCCGGTGCTTGCGCTCACCGAGATCCACCTGGGCCAGCGCGTCCAACCCGACGAGTTCGAGCAGGTCGATGAGCATGGCGGTCTCGACGCCGTAGCCGGAGACGAACGGCACCCGTGCCAGCACCTCCCGGCGGCCGGCGTACTCGCCGGCGAGGGGCTGCACGAACCCGGCCAGTTCCGGCCAGAACAGGTTCAGCATCGGTCGGGCCATCAGCTCCGTCACCCGGCCACCGCCGTCGGCCTCCACCCCGCTGGTGCTGACCAGGGGCCGGTGGTAGAAGCCCTTGACGAAGTCGACCGACGGGTCGGTCAGCAGCGGGCCGAGCAGCCCGGTGACGAAGTGCGGCCGGAACTCGCGCAGGTCGGCGTCGACGAAGGCCACCACGTCGCCCTCCGCCGCGGCCAGGCCGGCCCAGAGCGCGTCGCCCTTGCCGGTCAGCCGGGGCAGCCCGCGGGTCATCGCGTCCTGGCTGACCACCTCGGCCCCGGCGGCGCGGGCCACCGCCGCGGTGCGGTCGGTGGACCGCGAGTCGACCACGATCAGCTCGTCGACCAGCGACACGCGGTCCATCAGGTGCTCGCGGATGGTCGCCACGATCGCCCCGACGGTGGCTTCCTCGTTGCGCGCCGGCAGCACCACGCTGACCCGGCTGTCTCCCTTGGCCCGAAGAAGTCGCCGGGTCGGCCAGTCGGCCGCCGAGGTGGTCCGATAGGTGGCCCAGGCCTCCACCACCGGCGAGACCAGAGATTCGTCGTTGCGCACAGGCACCCCCTCCTCGGCGGGAAGACCGGGAGATGGATTTCCCAGCACCCCGCACGCTAACCGGATCGATCTCCCAGCTTGATCACAAGCGTGCTCCGTCCACGTTCCCGGCCGATGAACCTTTGATTGCGCCTCGTCGGCCATCCCAGTTTCCGCGATCTTGCACTTCCGGTCGGCTTTATGCCCGGGGTGCCCCTTATGTCGAGACAGAAAGTGCAAGATCGCGCGAATTCGGGAGGGCGGGCGGGACGTTCAAGATCGGTCCGGTCGCGTACCGTTGCGGCTCATGGGTGTGTCGCAACGGTTGAAGACCAGGTTTCGTCGGTTCCTCCAGCGCCCGGGGACCACGGTCGATCTGGCCCCGCTGGAGAAGCTGCTGCCGGTAATCGAGGCCCGCGAGGAGGAGATCTCGGCGTTCGACGACGCCGAGCTCACCGAGGCGGCCGGCGCGGCGTCGAGCTACGAGGAGATCTGCGCCCTCGGTCGCGAGGCGGCCCGCCGGGGCATCGACCAGCGTCCGTACGATGTCCAGCTGCTCGGTGCGATGTCGCTGCTCTCCGGCAAGGTCGCCGAGATGGCCACCGGTGAGGGCAAGACACTCACCGCCGCGATCGCCGCGTACGGACACGTCCGGCTCGGCAACGGGCCGGTGCACGTGCTCACCGTCAACGACTACCTGGCCCGCCGCGACGCCCAGTGGATGGAGCCGATCTACACCCTGCTCGGCCTCACCGTCGGCTGGGTCAACGAGGCGTCCACCCCGCTCGAGCGCCGTGCCGCGTACGCCTGCGACGTCACCTACGTCTCGGTCAGCGAGGCCGGATTCGACTTCCTCCGCGACCAGCTCGTCACCGACATCGAGGACCGGGTGCAGCGGCCGCTGCGCACCGCGATCGTCGACGAGGCCGACTCGATCCTGATCGACGAGGCCCGGGTGCCGATGGTCCTCGCCGGCTCGGTGCCCGGCGAGCAGGACCCGGTGCACGCCGCCGCCGCGCTCGTGCGCGGCCTGCGCAAGGGCCGGCACTTCACGGTGGCCGAGGACGGCCGCAGCGTCGCCTTCACCTCCGCCGGCCTGGCCGCCGTCGAGGCCAAGCTCGGCATCGACCTGTACGACGAGGAGAACGTCGAGCAGCTCTCCGCCGTCAACGTGGCGCTGCACGCGCACGCCCTGCTGCACCGGGACGTGGACTACATCGTCCGCGACGGCACGGTGGAGCTGATCGACGAGATGCGTGGTCGGGTCGCCCAGCGTCGCCGGTGGCCCGACGGCCTCCAGGCGGCGGTCGAGGCCAAGGAGGGGCTGGACGCCTCCGCCGAGGGCGAGGTGCTGGGCACCATCGCCGTGCAGGCGTACGTCGGGCTCTACCCGGTGGTCTGCGGCATGACCGCCACCGCGGTGCTCGTCGGCGACCAGTTGCGGGAGTTCTTCGGCCTGGAGGTGGCGGTGATCCCGCCGAACACCCCGTGCGTGCGGGTCGACGAGCCGGACCGCATCTACGCCACCCGGGCGGAGAAGGAGGAGGCGCTGATCGACGAGATCCGGCGCTGCCACGCCGACGGGCGCCCGGTGCTTGTCGGCACGCTGGACGTCAAGGAGTCCGAGCAGTTGGCGGCCGGGCTCAACGCCGCCGGGGTGCCCTGCGTGGTGCTCAACGCGAAGAACGACGACGAGGAGGCGGCGATCATCGCCGAGGCCGGCGCGTACGGCGCGGTCACCGTCTCCACCCAGATGGCCGGCCGGGGCGTCGACATCCGCCTCGGCGGCAGCGACCAGTCCGACCGGGAGCGGGTGGCCGAGCTGGGCGGCCTCTACGTGATCGGCAGTGGCCGGCACGACAGCCGCCGCGTCGACGACCAGCTGCGTGGTCGGGCCGGTCGCCAGGGCGACCCCGGTGGGTCGGTCTTCTTCGTCAGCCTGGAGGACGACCTGGTCGTCCGGCACGCCGGCGACGCCGTGCCGCCGTCGCCCCGGATGAACGCCGACGGTCTGGTCACCGACGCGCAGGTGGACTACGCCGTCGAGCACGCCCAGCGGGTGGCGGAGGGGGTCAACCACGAGATCCACCGCAACACCTGGCGGTACAGCGTGGTCATCGAGCAGCAGCGCAAGGCCCTCGCCGAGCGGCGGGAGCGGCTGCTCACCAGCGACGTCGCGGCCCTGATGCTGTTGGACAAGATGCCGGAGAAGGCCGGCGAGATGGACGAGGACCTGTTGGCCCAGGTGGCCCGGTCGATCGCCCTCTACCACCTCGACCGGTTGTGGGCGTCGCACCTGGCCGAGCTGTCGGAGGTCCGCGAGGGCGTGCACCTGCGCGCCCTGGGCCGGCTCGACCCGCTCGACGAGTTCCACCGGGCCGCGGTGCCGGCGTTCACCGAACTGGTACCGGCGATCGAGGCGCGGACCCTCGCGACGTTCGCCGAGACCGAGTTCGACGAGGACTGGGAGCCCGACGCGGCGGAGCTGGTCCGCCCCAGCGCAACCTGGACGTACCTGGTGCACGACAACCCGTTCGGCTCCGAGCTGGACCGGCTGATCGCCTCGGTCGGGCGGCGGCTCAGCGGGGCCGGTTCCCGCTGACCCGTCCGGTCCGGCACACCCCTCCCGGACGCACCCGTACCCTGGGAGGGGCCCCGTTTTGCGCAGTTTCGACCGATGTCGGCGGGGGTAGTAGGGCGGATCGTGTTGTCGAAGGCGGCTCCAGCGTGGGAGCCCCGCCGAGGAGGAGACGGGTGACGAGGCTGACCGGGCGTACGGGAGCCGCGGGCCGATGAACCTGGAGACGCCTACCCCGCTGGCGGAGCCGCTCGGCGTGCTGGAGACGGCCGCCCTGCTCCGGGAACTGACCGCCGGTCTGATCGCCGTGGACGACTTCGACGCGGCGTTGTCCGCGCTGGTCCGGATCACCCGGGACGCCCTCGCCGGCGTCGCCTGGTGCGGGTTCACCGCCCTACGGGCCGGCGAGCCGGCCGGTGTGGCCGCCTCCGACGCCCGGCTGAGTGGGCTGGACGACCTGCGGTACGGCCCGGACACCCCGGCGATGGACGCGATCCGCCGCCGGGAGATGGTCGGCGCGGCGGAACTGGACGGCGAACCGCGCTGGCCGGACTGGACGCCCCCGGCCCGGGAACTGGGCGTACGCGGGGTCATCTCGGCACCTGTCGACATCGACGACCAGGTGATCGGCGCGGTGAACCTGTACGCCGCCGAACCCGACGCGCTGACCCCGGGTCACCAGCTGACCGCGATGCTGCTCGCCGAACACGCCGGCCTGCTGCTGGCGGCGGTACGCGACCGGCAGCGGCGCGCCGCGCTCACGGTGCAGCAGGATCTCGTTCTGCTCAACGACGGTGTCATCGGCCAGGCGGTCGGCGTCATCATGACCCAGCGCGGCTGCCCGGCGCCGGACGCCCTGGACGTCCTGCGTGGCGCGGCGGCGTCGCTGTCGATACCGCTGCGGGAGGTGGCGGAGCGGCTCGTCAGCACCGTCTCCCGGCCCCGGGACAACTGAGCGGGGCGTGTCGTTTCGCCCGCGTGGCGTGCGGGTAGCACCCTGGGCTGACGAGGTGAGCCGATCCAGGGGGACAGGATGCAGAGCCGGCTGCGGGTGCAGGGACACTCCATCCAACCGATGCTTGTGACATTTCCGTACGGGCTCTTCGTCTGTGCCGTCATCTTCGACCTCGCCGACGTGGTCGGTGGCCCGGTCTTCCTCGGCGAGGTCGGTTACTGGACGGCGGTGGCCGCCCTGGTGACGGCGGCGTTGACCGCGGTGGCCGGGATGGTCGACCTGTGGGACGTGCCGCCGGACCGCACCCGCCACACGGCGATCAGCTTCAACGTCGTGAACGCCGGCATGGCCGGGCTGTTCCTGCTCTCCTGCCTGGTGCGGGCGGATGCGACGAACCGTGGGGCCACCCCGGCGTTGCTGGTCGTCGAGGTGCTCGGCCTCGCCGTCGGTGGGGTGGGCGTACACCTCGGGGCGCGGCTGATGCGCCACTTCGAGGCGACCCCGCCCGAGACGACCGGCGCCGGGGTCGTCCGCGGCCTGGACGCCCCCACCGCCGAGATCGTCCGCCCGCGCCCGTAGGGCCCGGCCCGGCTGCCGACGGCCTCCCGGCGGCGGATAAGGCGTTGCCGTGACAGGCCGGGCCGGACACGCTCAGGCGTGTGCCACGGGAGACGAGTTTCGAGGATCTGATCGCCGAGGGGGCCGCCGCCCCGGTCGAGGGGTGGGCGTTCGACTGGCTCGCCGGGCGGGCCACCGAGGAGCGTCCACCATGGGGTTACGCGCGGCTGGTGGCGGCGCGGATGGCGGGCGTCCGCGTGGCGCTGGACATCGACACCGGTGGGGGAGAGGTGCTGGCCGAGGTGCCGCACCCGCCCCCGCTGCTGGTCGCGACCGAGGCGTGGCCGCCGAACGTGCCGGTGGCGCGGGCCAACCTGGCGCCACTCGGGGCGAGCGTGGTGGCGGTGGCCGGTGACGCGCCACTGCCGTTCCGGGCCGCCGTCTTCGACCTGGTGGTCAGCCGGCACCCGGTGCGCACCGACTGGCCCGAGGTGGCGCGGGTGCTGCGCCCGGGCGGCACGTTCCTGTCCCAGCAGATCGGATCGGGTACGGTCCGCGAACTCAGCGAGGCGATCCTCGGTCCGTTGCCACCGCCCGAGCACCGCCATCCGGAGCACGCGGTGGCGGCCGCTCGGGCGGCCGGCCTGACCGTGGTCGACCTGCGTGAGGTGACGCTGCGGACGGTCTTCCACGACATCGGTGCGGTGGTCTGGTTCCTGCGTAAGGTGATCTGGACGGTGCCCGGCTTCACGGTGGCGGCGCACCGACCGGCGCTGCGGCGACTGCACGACCGGATCCGGGTCGAGGGTCCGTTCGTGGCCCACGCCCGCCGCTTCCTCATCGAGGCCAGAGCGTAGCCGGCTAGCCGGAGCGGAGCATCGCGAGCATCTCCGGCAGGTCGAAGAACTCGGCGGTGGCCACCGCGGACGGATTGCCGCCGTCGGGGTCGGCGCCCGCGTCGAGTAGTGCGCGTACCGCCTCGGCGTTGCTGCGGAACACCGCCGCGGCCAGCGCCGTCTGTCCCCGGTCGTTGGCGCGGGAGTGGTCGGCGCCCCGGTCGAGCAGCGCGCGTACCGTCTCCGGGCGGGCGTGGTAGGCCGCCAGGATCAGCAGGCTGTCACCCTTCTGGTTGGTCAGGTTGACCGGCAGCCCCGCGTCGACGTACCCGACCAGCTCGGTGGTCGCGCCGTCGCGCGCCAGGTCGAACATCCGGTGCGCGAATTCCAGGGTCTCGGCGTCGAGTTCGTCGCTCACCGGTCCAGGTTAGTCGGCGGCGGCGCACCGCTCGCGCCCACCGGCCGACCAGTGATCTTCCCTGGCCACCGCTGCGGCGGCGGTGCGGCGCACCGCGGCGGGCGAGCCCCACCGCCCGGCGCTGCGCCGGATGGTCCGCTACGCCCTGGTCCGGGGGCGACTGACGGTCGCCGAGGTGGCCGACGCCGGCGTGGCATGGTGAACCACCGCTCCGTCACGTTCCGATCGGAAGGATGCGCAGATGTCCGAGATCGATCCCGCCACCGGCTGTCCGGCACCGGAGCCGCCCGCGGGCTCGCGGGGGATAGCCGAGATCCTCGCCGCGGCCCGGGCCCGCCTGAACCGCCTCGATCCGGAGCAGGCGCACCTGGCGTGCCGCGCCGGCGCCCTGCTGGTCGACATCCGTCCCGCCGCGCAGCGGGCCACCTTCGGCACCGTACCCGGCGCGCTGGCCATCGAGCGCAACGTGCTGGAGTGGCGGCTGGACCCTCGGTGCCCCGCCCGGCTGCCCCAGGCGACCGGCTACGACCTGCCGGTGGTGGTCCTCTGCCAGGAGGGCTACACCTCGTCGCTGGCCGCCGCCTCGCTCCAGGACCTCGGCCTGCACCGGGCCACCGACCTGGTCGGCGGCTTCGCCGCCTGGCGGCTCGCCGGCCTGCCCGTGCTGGGCCCCGCCGCGCCGACCGCACCGTCCGTTCTCCCGCCGCCGGCACCCGCCGGTCGGGCGGCCCGCTGAACCGCCACCGGCGTCGGCGGTGGCCCCGGAGACCCACCGAGTCCTTGTCGCCCGACATCAGTGTCCCGTCCGCGTGACGGTCACCGGCGTGGGAGCGCGAACAGTCGACGTCGGGGCGGGTGCGGACATCCCGCCCCGAAGGCCGCGAACGGTATGGACCACCCCCCGTATCAGGTCAACTTGGCGACTCTGCTGTAATCATCTGGCCTCGTACGCAGAGCGAGCGGACGGCTCCGATGTGTCGGTCAATTGTCACATTCATGCAACGCAGCCGCCCCTTGACCCTCGCATGGGCGCCGGGAAGCATCGATAGAGCGGCGTCCCGGGGCCGTGGGGAACACCCGGACCAGCCAAGGAGGACCATGTCGGTCAGCCCCGCTTCGTCGCGCGCCGGATGGCATACGTCCCAACCCGCGGTGCCCGGTCGACCTCCCGGCGGCCAGCGCCGTCCGGTCAACACCGCCGCTCCGGTGCTCACGGTGACCCTGTCCATCCCGCTGGCGTGTGAGGAGTCGTTGACGCCGGCCGCGCGTCGGTTGCTCGACGCGGCACGGGAGATGCTGGAGTGCGGCGAGGGAACCATCACCACTGTCGGCCCGGTGGTGCCGGAACGTCGCGCCGAGACCGTGCCGGCGGGCCGTACGCCGTCGCGGCAGCTCGCTCCGGCCATTCCCGCCCTGCACATCCTGGCCTCCTCCCGGTCGGTGCTGCGGGACGGCGAGCCGTTGCCGTTGACCCGGCTGGAGTTCGACCTGCTGCTGCACCTGGTAGCGAATCCCCGTCGGGTCTTCACCCGGCTCCAGCTGCTCAACGCCGTCTGGGGTTACGAGCACGCCGGCGTCCGCACGGTCGACGTGCACGTGCGCCGGCTCCGCGGCAAGGTCGGCGTGGACGTTCCGCTGGTCACCACCGTCTACGGCGTCGGCTACCGGCTGGCCGACGACGCCCGGGTCACCCTCGACCGCACCGGCTGACGCCCGTCGCCCCGACCCCGGCGCTCGGACGAGTCCGGCCGGACGCGAGGTGCGGTCACCGGCCCGGACCGCGGGGGAGTGCGGCGGCGTCGTCGACCAGCGGGCACCATGGTCGGATGCGGGTGCGTCCCATCTCTCCACCGCTGCTGGTCGGCGAACTGGCCGAGCGGCTGGCCGGCGCGGTGTCGACCGGCCGGCTGCGGGTCGCGGTGGACGGCGCACCCGCCGCCCGCCCCGACCACCTGGCCGACGCCCTGGTCGATCCACTGCGCGCGCTCGGTCACCCGGTGCTGCACGTGCGGACCGACGACTTCCTGCGCCCCGCGTCGCTGCGCCTGGAACGGGGTCGGACCAACCCGGACTCGTACTACGAGGGCTGGGTGGACGAGGCCGGCCTGCGGCGCGAGGTGCTGGACCCGGCGGGACCGGACGGACCCGGCAGGGTGCTGCCCTCGCTGTGGGACGCCCGAACGGACCGGGCCAGCCGGGCCGCGTACGTCGACCTGCCGGCCGGCGGGGTGGTGCTGGTCAGTGGTGCGTTCCTGCTCGGCGGTGGGCTGACCTTCGACGTCGTCGTACACCTGGAGATGTCGCCCGCCGCGCTACGTCGGCGCACCGACTCCGCGCTGGCCTGGACCCTGCCCGCGTTCGACCGGTACGCCGCCGAGGTCGCCCCGGCCAGCTTCGCCGACGTGCTGGTCCGGGTCGACGACCCACGTCGTCCGGCGTTCGTGGAATCCGGCGACGGGCCGGTTTGAGCCGTCGGCGACGAGGGTAAACGCGGGGCTCACAGCGCCCGGGTGCGATGCACCTGGGCGGGATGACCGGGTGCGGACCGACCCGCCCGTGGTGACCGTAAGGCCCAGGAAAGGCAGGCAGCGATGCTCGTCCACGACACGGTCGGCACCGGCCGATCCCAGGCGGAGACCGACCAGATCCGGCTCTCCCTGCAGGCCCGCCACGACGAGCTGACCGAGGAGTACCAGCAGGCGGTGCAGCAGAGCCAGGTGCTGCGACTGGTCGAGGTCGGCGACACCGCCGGCGACGACCAGGCCGACAGCGGCACCAAGACGGCCGAGCGGGACACCGCCCAGTCGCTGCTGCGGACCATCCTGGACCGTCGCGCCCAGTACGAACACGCTCTCGCCCGGCTGGCCGAGGGAACCTACGGCTTCTGCGAGGGCTGCACCGCGCCGATCCCGGTGGAGCGGCTGGAGATCTTCCCGTCGGCCACCACCTGCGTCACCTGCAAGCAGACGCGCGAGCGTCGGGCGGCCTGACCCGAAACGGTTGCCGGCCGGTCCGGGACACGGTGGACTCCACCCATGGGTGAGATCAAGGTGGGCACCGCGTCCTGGACCGACCGGACCCTGCTGGACTCCGGCTGGTACCCCCAGACGGCCGACACGCCGGAGAAACGGCTGGCCCACTACGCGCGCCAGTTCCCGGTGGTCGAGGTCGACGCCACCTACTACTCACCGCCGGCCGAGCGCACCGCCCGGCTGTGGGCCGAACGCACCCCGGCCGGTTTCACCTTCAACGTGAAGGCGTTCAGCCTGCTCACCGGCCACCCCACCAAGGTCAGCGCGATCTACAAGGACCTGCGGCCGGAGACCGACAAGCGCAACCTCTACCCGGACGACCTGCCGCCGCAGGCGTACGAGGAGGTGTGGACCCGATTCCTCAGCGCTCTCGACCCGCTGGTCGAGGCGGGCAAGCTCGGCGCGCTGCTGTTCCAGTTCCCGCCCTGGTTCACCCTCCGACGCGACAACAAGCAGTACCTGCTGGAGGTGGCCCGGCGGTGTGCGCCGCTGCGTCCGGTCTTCGAGTTCCGGCACGCCTCCTGGTTCGACGGCGACAACGCCACCGAGACCCTCGACTTCCTGCGCGAGCACCGGCTCGCGTACGTCAGCGTGGACATGCCGCAGGGGCACCGCTCGTCGATCCCGCCGGTGCTGGCCGCCACCTCGGACCTCGCGGTGGTGCGCTTCCACGGGCACAGCGACAAGTGGACCAGCAGGGACATCCACGAGAAGTTCGGCTACCGCTACTCGGCGCGGGAGCTCAAGGACTGGGCACCCAGGCTCCGGGAACTGGCCGGCGAGACCGAACAGACCCACGTCCTGATGAACAACTGCTACCGCGACTACGCCCAGACCAACGCCCAGCAACTCCAGGCCCTGCTGGGTGAGACCGGCTGACCGGGTCCGTCTCCGGCGGACGTCACCGCCACCGGCGGTTTCTCACCCGGGCGGGGTGAGGGCGGCTCACCCGGCTGGTGCCCACCATGGTGCCAGCGGGCGGGGCGGTGACTCGTCCGTGCGGAGGCGACACCACGGAGGTGGCTTCGATGACCGTTCGGGTGGTACCGCACCGGCGGCGAAACGGCGTCCTGCGCGTCGTCGGCGCGTCCGAGCAGCCTCGGCGGGTCGCCCGGGTCGGGCGAGACAGTCCGATCCGGTACCGGCGCGGCCCGGTGGGTCCGCCGCGACGTCACGACGACCGACGGTGGGAGACCGACCTACGGGGGTGGACAGATGGCTGAGCAGTTCCAGTCCGCGATCGAGTCCTCGATGGACAAGACCAACCTGATCCTCAAGGACATCGAGCAGGCGTACGGGTGGCCGAAGGAGCAGCGCAACCAGTCGTACGCCGCGTTGCGTACCGTGCTGCACCTGCTGCGCGACCGGATGCCGGTGCAGGAGAGCGTGGAGTTCTCCGCCCAACTGCCGGTCGTGGTGCGGGGGATCTACTTCGACGGCTGGCAGCCGCAGAACGTGCCGATCAAGCTCAACCGGGACGACTTCCTCTACGAGGTCCGCCAGGGCTTCCCGTACGACGTGGCGGGCGGCCCGCAGCGGGTGGTCCAGGTGGTGCTGGACACGCTGCGCCGGCACATCACGCAGGGTGAGTGGGAGGACGTCAAGGCGACCATGCCCACCGACCTCGCCCGGATCATGCCCTGACCCGCGCCCGCGAGACCCGCCCCGCCGTGGGGCGGGTCTCCGGCGGATCCGGATCACCGGGCCGGCGGCTCGGGCACCCGGCTGACCCGGCGACCGGCGCGTGCGGCCAGCCCGGCGAAGGTGGTCGCGTCGGCGACGGCCGCGCCGCCGGGATCGTTGTTGAAGTAGACGTACGCCGTCTCGTCGTCGCCGAACGCCTCGGTCAGCCGGCGCACCCAGGAGGCCAGCGCGGTGCGTCCGTAGTGCGGCCAGGGGCGGGCCCGGCCCTCGTGCAGGCGCAGATACCCGAATCCCGCGGTCCGCCAGCGGGGGGCGATCGGCCGGCCGTGCCGGTCGGCCCAGACCAGCGCGGCGTCGTGCCGTTCCAGCACCGTCCGGGTGGCGTCGGTCCACCAGGACGCGTGCCGTGGTTCCACCGCCACCCGCACCGACGACGGAAACAGCCGCAGTGTGGCGTCGAGGGCTGGTGGGTCGGCGCGCAGGGTCGGTGGCAGTTGCAGCAGCACCGGACCGAGCCGGTCGCCCAGCGCCGTGGCCCGGGCCAGGAATCGGGCCACCGGCTCGGTGGGCTCCCGCAACCGCTTGATGTGGGTCAGGTAACGGCTCATCTTGACCGCCACGCAGAAGTCGTCGGGGGTACGCGCCCGCCAGGCGGCAAAAATCTCCCGCTCCGGCAGCCGGTAGAACGCGTTGTTCACCTCGACCGTGGCGAACCGGTCGGCATAGTGCTCCAGCCAGGCCCGCTGCGGTAACCCGCCGGGATAGAAGCGGTCCCGCCAGTCACGGTACTGCCAGCCGGAGGTGCCGACCAGGATCACGATCGGCCCTACCAGAGGTCGAAGTGGAACACCTCGAACGAGGTGCCGTAGCGCACGCCCAGCCGGGCACCGACCGGCCGCGCGCCGCCTTCGAGGAACTCCTCGGCGTCGAAACTCCCGTCGCCCAGCCCGGTCAGGTACGCCTCGTGGGCCAGCAGCGATGCGACCCCCCGGTCGAACGTGTCGGTGGTGTCCACACCGTGCCCGGAACGCGGCGACGAGGCCGCCCACACCTGTCGTACCCGACCCCACGGTTCGAGGCCGTCGACCAGTTGCTCCGGGAAGATCCAACGGTTGCCGGCGTCGCGGACCGCGTCCAGGGTGGCCCGGCCCACCGCGATGTGGTCGGCCTGGTTGAGCACGTCCGCCCCGTCCCAGGTGGCCCGGAAGTTGTTGGTGATGACGATCTCCGGGCGGTGCCGACGGACCACGGCGGCCAGTTCCCGGCGCAGCGGCACGCCGTACTCCAGCACCCCGTCGGGCAGCCCCAGGAACTCGACCGTGTCCACGCCCACCAGGGCCGCCGACTCCCGCTGCTCCTGCTCGCGTACCTCCCGAGCACGCGGCGGCGGCATTCCGTCGATGCCCGCCTCGCCGCTGGTGACCAGGCAGTAGACGACGTGTTTGCCCTGCCCGGTCCAGCGGGCGACGGCGGCGGCGGCACCGAACTCCAGATCGTCCGGGTGGGCCACGATCGCCAGGGCGCGCTGCCAGTCCTCGGTCACCGGCTCCAGTGGTTCGGTCATCGGCACCTCCGTCGCAGTGTTCGACCAATCCTGCCACCCGAGCCGCCGGTCCGCCTGCGACGGCGAACCGGTCATGCCGGATGGTTCGCACGATTACGGTGGGAGGAGGTGGGGTTAGAGAAGATCGGGAGCGGGGTACCACCCGCGGCAGGACGCACCCGACCAATGGCGGCGGGGGCGGGTCAATCCGAGGGAGCACGATGCCACTCAACGACGACGACATGCAGACGACCAGCGGCGGCGGGGCGGAAGGCCCGGCCGACGGCGGTGCCACTCCGGGCCAGCACGACGGCGGCGCGGACGGTAGTGCCGAAGGTCCGGCCGACGGCGGTGCCACTCCGGGCCAGCACGACGGCGGCGCGGACGGTAGCGCCGAAGGTCCGGCCGACGGCGGTGCGACCCCGGGTCAGCAGGACGGCGGCGCCGACGGCGCGGCCCGGTAACGGATCGCCATGACGCATCTCGACCCGCCGGGCGGCCACGGCCGCCCGGCGGCTCCGTCTCCGGCCGCCGTTTCGTCCGACCTTGGCGAGCCGGCCGAGCGGACCTCGGCCGCGGCCGCGTTGGCCCGCTGCGTCAGCGTGGAGTCGGCCAAGTTCGCCGCCGCCCACTGGGGGCGCACCCCGCTGCTGTCCCGCGCTGCCGAACTGCCCAATGCGGACGGCTTCACCGACCTGCTCAGCCCGGCCGACGCCGACGAACTACTCAGCCGGCGGGGTCTGCGTACCCCGTTCCTGCGGGTGGCCAAGGACGGCCAGGTGCTGCCGGCGGCGCGGTACACCGGCGGCGGCGGCGCCGGCGCCGAGATCGACGACCAGGTCCTCGACGAGAAGATTCTCCAGCTGTACGCCGACGGCGCCACGCTGGTCCTGCAGGGCCTGCACCGCACCTGGCCCGCGTTGATCGACTTCACCCGGGACCTGAGCCTGGCGGTGCGGCAGCCGTTGCAGGTCAACGCCTACCTGACCCCACCGGACAGTCAAGGTTTCGCCACCCACTACGACACCCACGACGTCTTCGTGCTCCAGGTCGACGGTCGTAAACACTGGCGGATACACCCGCCGGTGCTGCCCGACCCGCTGGAGCGGCAGCCGTGGGGCGGCCGGGCCGACGAGGTCGCCGCGACCGCACAGGGTGCGGCGGCGCTGGACGTGGTCCTGGAGCCGGGCGACGCGCTCTACCTGCCCCGGGGATGGCTGCACAGCGCCCAGGCGCAGGAGTCCAGTTCGCTGCACCTGACCGTCGGCGTCCGAGCGCTGACCCGGTACGCGCTGGTCGAGGAGTTGCTCACGCTGGCCGCCGAGGACCAGCGACTGCGGGCGACCCTGCCGTTCGGCACCGACGTGGCCGACCCGGACGCCATCGAACCGGAGCTGACCGAGACGGTCGAGGCGCTGCGGGAGTGGCTGCTGCGGGCCGACCCGGCCGACGTGGCCGCCCGGCTGCGGCAGCGAGCCTGGCCGGCGTCGCGCCCGGCACCGATCCGGCCGCTGGCCCAGGCCGCCGCGATCACCGCCCTGACCGCCGACAGTCGGGTCACCGCCCGGGCGGGCCTGCGCTGGCAGCTGGTCACCGAGGGCGACCGGCTGGCGCTGCGCCTGTTCGACCGTACGGTCACCCTGCCCGCGCAGTGTGGGCCCGCCGTCCGCGCCCTGCTCGCCGGCCCGCCGATCCGCGTCGGCGACCTCCCCGGCCTGGACACCGACGCCGACCGCCTCACCCTCACCCGCCGCCTCCTCCGCGAAGCCACCCTCACCCCCGCCTGACCCACCCCCACCCCCACACTCGCGTCGATCTTGCACTTTCGGTCGCAGATTTGTCCGGCATGACGCGTTTTGCCCCGGCCAAAAGTGCAAGATCGACGAGGTGGGGGCGGGGTGGGGGTGGGGTTATGGGAGGGGGAGGGTCAGGAGGAAAAGGGTGGTGGTGAGGCCGGCGATGACGACGATGAGGACGGGGCGGGGGCTGAGCACGGCGTGGCGGCGGTCGGCGATCAGGCGCGCCGGGATCAGGCCCAGCACCGGACCGAGCAGCGTCACCACCAGGGCCAGCACCGGCAGCCCGACGGCCAGGTCACCCTCGTTGCGGGTACCCAGGGCGCGGGCGACGGCACCCAGCGCGTACGCCAGCAGCGCGCCGCCGACGCCGCACAGCGCCAGCAACGGGTTGACGTTGCCCGGCAGCTCACCGGGCTGACGGGTACGGCGCAGCAGATCGCGCACCCCGTCGAGCAGGACGACCGGGTCGCCGGTGGCCTCCGGCGCGGGTGCCGGAGGCGCCCCGGCCCGTCGGCCACCGCCGCCGAGCCGGGCGTTCAGCTCCTGCCACAGCACCGCCACCTCGGCGTCCACCCGCTCCTGCGCCTCGCGTGCGGCCGCCAGCTCCCGCTCGGCGCGGCTCACCTCGTCGGCGGACTCGGTCACCGCCCGGTCCGCCGCCGCGCACTGCTGCTCGTACCACGTCCGCGCCTCTTCGCGCTGCTCCCGCACCCGGGCGGTCAGCTCGGCGAGCCGGCGCAACTGGGCCGCGTACGTCTGACTGGTGACCGGTTCGTTCATCGGGCCGGTCCGTAGGGGATGATGGTCTGCCCGGTCCGGTGCACCGCCCGGTCGAAGAACAGCCCACGCCACGGGCGGGGATACCAGTCCGGGCCACCACTGCCCGGGTACAACGACGGGCCCAGCTCACCGCCGTGGGTGTCGAGTGCCACCCAGGCGCCGATCTGATCGGTACGCGCGCCGGTGCCACCCAGGTCGGCGCGCATCCGGGCCACCCCGCGCCACCAGGCCAGCACGTGGGTACGCCGCTCGGGGCCGTCGTGCAGGATCCGGCGCAGGTTCTCCAGCCCGGTGGCCCGTCCGCTGCGCGCGGCCAGCGTCCCGGCCGCCGCGTCGACGGCGAACAGCAGCAGATAGTGCGGTGCGCCGGTGGCACCGGGCGCGCCCAGCGCCTCGGCGGTCTCGGCCATCAGTTCGGCCACGGTCTCCTCGTCGTACCAGGCGGCGTCGTCGGCGAGATCCTCGTAGAGGGCCCGGGCCGCGGGGTCGGCGTCCGGGTCCAGGCAGGCGATCGAGAAGCGGGCACTGCCGGGGCGGTGTTGCCGGGCCAGCGACCGGGCCGCGGCGTCCAGCACCGCGCACGCCTCGTCGACCCGGGTACCCAGGACGGCCAGGTTGCGGCCCGGTGCCCGGGGCAGGCGCAGCACCGCCGAGCGGGCCTGCACGTCGATGATCTCGCCGAGCAGCGCGACCGGACCTCGGGGGGTACCGACCTCCGGCGCCCGCAGCGCCCGGAAGTCCGGCGCGTCGGCCAGCCGGGGCACGGCGTCGCCGTCGAAGAGACGCGCGGGCGAAGCGTCGGCCGGACGCATCCGCCACAGCCGGTGCTGCAGGTCGCTCCACGTCTCCCAGTCGCTGGCCGACGGGATCCGGGCCACCTGGTTGCCCTCGGTCAGACCCGACTCGGCGTTCACCACCGCGTGGAACTTCGGCAGCGACTGGGCGGCGTCGTTGCGTTCGGCGAGGATGCGCAGCGCCTTCGGCAGCGCGATGCGCAGGGTGAACTGGGCCACCAGCGCGGGGCGACCCCACAACGCCTCGATGCCGCGTACGTCCTGCGAGGCCAGCACCAGGTGGATGCCCTGGGAACGACCGCGACGGGCCAGGTCCTCCAGCAGGTCGGCCGCCTCCCGGGCGACCGCGTCCCGGCCGGCCAGCAGCATCTGGAACTCGTCGACCACCGCGACGATGCGGGGCCAGTGCCCGGTCGGGTCCACCGCGCGCAGCTCCGCCAGCTTGGTGACCTCGTGCTTCTTGGCCGCGTCCGCCCGCCGACGCAACTCCTCGGCGAGGAAGCGCAGCAGCGCCAGGCCGAACTCCCGGTCGGTGTTGACGTTGATGCCGACCAGCCGCATGTGCGGCAGCCAGCTCGGGTCCCGCCGGCCCTTGGCGAACCGGGCGAAGGACACCCCCTCCTTGAAGTCGAGCAGGTAGAACTCCAGCTCGGTGGGGGAGTAGCGGGCCGCGAGGGCCCCGATCCAGGCGAAGATCAGGTTGGTCTTGCCGGTGCCCGAGGGCCCGCCGATCAACGCGTGCGGCGGGTAGTCGCCGAGGGTGAGCAGCACCGGGCGGCCCTGCGGTCCCTCACCGATCGGCGCGGTCAGCCCGCCCGCCGAGTCCTCCCGCCACATCTGGTCGGCCGGCGGCAGCAGGTCGGTGAACGGGGTGGGCGCCGGGCCGGCACTGACCACGGTGGCGATGTTGCGGCAGGTCTCGGTGACCAGGGCGGCCGGCGGGGGCGGGTCGAGCCGCACCGCCAGGCTGTCGATCCGGGCGCCGTCGGCGGTCACCGTCACCCGGGTGACCGCCGGGCCGTCGGGCACCGGCACACCCCGCACGATCAGGTGTACGCCGCAGGCCACCCCGGCACGTACCACCCGGTCGAGTTGGCCGCGCTCGTGCCGGGACAGTTCGTCCCCACCGAGCAGCACCGCGACCCGCCACGGCTCCGGGCGTCGTCCCGTCGCGGCGGCCAGGTCGCGCAGCGACGCGTGCTCGCCGGCCAGGACGGTCTCGTTGATCCGGCGGATCTGTTCCACCAGGTCGTCCAGGAGCCGGCCCAGACCACCCGGACCGACGAAGGTGAGCAACCCGGCCGGACCCAGCGGGGCGAATCCGGCCAGTCCGCCACCGAGCCGGTCCGGGTCGTAGCCGACCAGCCGGACACTGCCCGGTGCCGCCCGGCCCAGGCTGCGCAGCAGCAGCGCGGCGACCACGGCCGCACAGCCGTCGGCGTCCCCGTCCAGCCGTACGTGCCCGGCGTCGAGCAGTGGCACCAGCGCCGGCACCGGTTCGGTGCCGGCCAGTTGGACGGTGCCGATCCGGGTCGCTCCCGGCGGCTCGGCCCGACCGGCCGGGGTGGGACGCCAGTGCGGCCAGTCCGCCGAACCCGCGCCGGGGGCCTCCCGGGCGGCGGCCTCGGCCGCCTCCCGGGCCAGCACCGCCAACCGTGCCCCGTGCCGGGAGTCGATCTCGGCCAGGCGGCGGTCGCGTTCGGCGCCGACGCGCTCCGGCACGCCGGCGGCGGCCCGCCGGACCCGCACCGCCCGCTCCCGGGCGGCGGTGAGCGTGACCTGTGCCGTGGCCGACCGTTCCCGGGACGCGCCGAGTGCCTCGGCGAGCAGTTCCCGGACGCGGGTGACCAGCTGGTTGCGCCGGTCAGCCATCGATCCCGCGCCTCGGCCGGCCGCCGGACCCGTGGCTGGAGGTGGGCCGTGACGGTGCCCCTGACCACGGTCCGTCCCGGCCGTCCCCGGAACCGGTCGGCCGGGATGACCGGGCGGGCTCCGGCCGCCTGCCGCGACCCGGCTCGCCGACCCGTCCGGCCGGGCCGGGCGCCCCGCCGTTGTCGGGACGGGCGCCACCCGCGCCGCCGGTGCCCTCGGCCGGCAGGTCGCGGCCGAGGCGGTCGAGCAGGACGCCGGTGAGCACGCCGGCGGTCACCGCCGGGTCGGCGGCGTGCGGTTGCTCGCCCTCGCCCCGGCGTGGCGGAGGCATCCGGCAGACCCGGCTGAGCAGGGTGTCCAGCACCGGGGCCGGCAGGCCGGGCAGCAGGTCGCGGACCCGACCGTCCAGCTCGCGGTGCAGCCGGGCGAGGTCGTCGCCGCGCGGGGGATGACCGAGCAGCTCGCTGGCGAGGTCGCGCAGCAGCGGCGGGGCCACGGCAGCCAGCCCCAGCCCGACGTCGGCGTGCGCCCCGCGCAGGTCGCGGTGCAGCCGGTCGCGGTCACCGGCCCGGACACCGCGTACCACCCGGTTCAGCAGCTCCCGGGAGTCGGCGATGCGTTCGTCGGGTTGCTCCGCCGAGCCCTCCCGACCGCCGGTCAGCTCGGCCACCCGCACCGACCACCAGCGACGCAGCCGCACCTCGCCGGCCGGCTCCGGTGCGGCGAGCACCGGTTCGGCCGCCCCGGGCGCGTCGTGTACCGGTCGCCGTTCGGGCTGCCCCGGGGCCGGTGGCGCGCCGTCGGGGGCCAGCCCGATCGCGGCCAGGTACGCGGTCAGCTGCTCCTGGGCCAGCCGCAACGCGTAGCCGGCGGTCTCCGCGTGCTCGGTGGCGGCGGACAGCTCCGGCACCCCCATCGGGTTCGCCGACTCCTGACGCACCCAGCGCAGCCGCTCACTGGCCAGCCCGAACTTCTCCAGCGCCTGCCCGAGCAGGCCCAGCGGCAACTCCTCGGCGGCGGCGCGGACCTGCGCGCCGACCTCCTCGACGATGGACACGCCCGCCCCTACAGCGTCGAGACGTACTGCTGGGCCTGCTCGACCGCGACGAGTGTCGCGGCGAGGCACTCCTCCAGCTCCTGGCTGGCCTGGGTCAGCGACGCCTGCGCCGCCTCGACCGTGGTGTGACCGCTGCCCTCCAGCGCCCCGGCGAGGGTCTGCTGCGCCTCGGCCAGCTTCTCGCCGGCGGCCTGCACGGCACTCTGGCCGTCACCGATCTGCTGAAGTGCGACATCGATGGCTGCCTTGAGCTCGGCGACGCTCGCCACGCGGAACCTCCTGGGGGCGGGGAGGACTCCATTAGAGCCTATGCCGGTAGGGGACGAAGCACGTGCCCTGTCAGTGTTCCTGCCCCGCTGACCGGTTGTCGACCACAGACGCCCCTGGTCCGATTCGTGGGACCGGTGGGCGGGCGCTCACCCACCGCCACCACCGGTCAGCCACCGTGGCCCGCGTACCTCGGCGCCGTGCCCGGTGACCCGCTCCCGCAGCTCGCGGTCGGCCGTCACGACCACCCGTCGGCGCTGCCCTGCCCGGGCCACCAGATCGACCACGGCGTCGTCGCCGGACCCGGCGGCGGAGACCACCCGTACTCCCTCGACGCCGGGCACGTCCCGGGCCGCGCCCTCCACCACCAGCACCACCTCGACCGGTGGCGGCAGGTCCGGCGGCAGTCCCCGGCCCCCCAACGGGACCAGCGTGTCGCGTAGTCGGGCGGTGGCGCCGGCCCGGTCGCGCCACCAGCCGTTGGGGCGCGAGCCCACCACGTTCGCCGCGTCCACGATCAGCAGCGGTGTCGGTTCCATCCGCCCAGCCTGCCATCCGGTGGCGGCATCGGCTGGTTGGCCCTTCGTGGCGTTTGTCCGGCCGGTGCCGGGGTAGCCCGTGCCGACCGTCTCGCGCCCGACCGCGGAGGACAGACATGATTGGACCCGGTGACTTCGGCTCCGACCCGTGGGACGAGTTCCTGGCGCGGTACTTCGGTCGGGGCGAGGGCGGGCGACGCCCGGCGCACCGGGTCGACATCACCCGACTGATGACCGCGGACGCGCGGGAGATGCTCGCCGACGCGGCGCGTCGGGCCGCGCAGAAGCAGAGCAACGACCTGGACACCGACCACCTGCTCTGGGCGGCGTTGCAGCGGGAGCCGCTGCGTGACCTGGTCCGGCGGGCGGGCGCGGACCCGGACACCCTGGTCAACGCCCTGGGTGGCCGCGGTGACGGCGCCCCGCACGGCGAGGTGCCGCCGAACCTGTCGCTGACTCCG
Source organism: Micromonospora palythoicola (assembly GCF_036689795.1). NCBI lineage: Bacteria > Bacillati > Actinomycetota > Actinomycetes > Micromonosporales > Micromonosporaceae > Micromonospora > Micromonospora palythoicola. The sequence goes on from NZ_JBAGKI010000063.1 coordinate 23,172, forward strand.
GCGGCCAAGCGGGCGCTGCTCGACGCGCACCAGTTGTCCCGGGCGATGGGCGCCAACTACATCGGGCCCGAGCACATCCTGATGGCCCTGCCGTTGAATCCGGAGTCGCCCGCCGGCCGGATGCTCGCCGCCGGACGGATCCAGCCGGAGTCGTTGCAGGCCGCCAACGCCGAACGGGGACCGGCGAACGGTCCACGGCCGGACCGGGGCACGCCGACGCTCGACCAGTACGGCCAGGACCTCACCGACCTGGCCCGCAACGACCAGATCGACCCGGTGATCGGGCGCGCCGACGAGATCGAGCAGGCGGTGGAGATCCTGTCCCGGCGTACCAAGAACAACCCGGTGCTCATCGGTGAGGCCGGCGTCGGCAAGACCGCGATCGTGGAGGGTCTGGCGGAACGGATCTGCGACGGTGACGTGCCGCAGACGCTGCTCGGCAAGCGGGTGATCCAGCTCGACCTGGCCGGCCTGGTCGCCGGCACCCGGTACCGGGGCGACTTCGAGGAACGGCTGAAGAAGGTGATCGACGAGATCCGGGCCCACCGGGAGGAGCTGATCATCTTCCTGGACGAGATCCACACCCTGGTCGGGGCGGGCGGCGCGGGCAGCGAGGGCGGCATGGACGCCTCCAACATGCTCAAGCCGGCGCTGGCGCGCGGCGAACTACGGGTGATCGGCGCGACGACCCTGGACGAGTACCGGCGCAGCATCGAGAAGGACGCCGCGCTGGCCCGGCGCTTCCAGCCGGTCTTCGTGCCCGAGCCCACCGTCGAGGACACCGTGGCCATCCTGCGTGGGCTGCGGGACCGCTATGAGGCACACCACCAGGTGCGGTTCACCGACGAGGCGTTGGTGACCGCCGCCGAGCTGTCCGACCGCTACCTCACCGACCGCTTCCTGCCGGACAAGGCGATCGACCTGATAGACCAGGCCGGCGCCCGGGTCCGGCTGCGTACCCGTACCCCGGACGCCGACGTGCGGGACCTGGAGCAGCAGCTTGAGGAGGTACGGCGGGACAAGGAGCAGGCGGTCGCCGACGAACAGTACGAACGCGCCTCCGCGCTGCGCGACCGGGTCGCCGAGCTGGAGAGCCAGGTGAACCGGGCCCGGGGCGACGACGGCGGCGGCAGCCAGGTGCCGGAGGTGGGGCCGGAGGAGATCGCCGAGGTGGTGTCCCGGGCCACCGGCATCCCGGCCAGCCAGCTCACCGAGGAGGAACGGGACCGGCTGCTGCGGCTGGAGGGCCAGCTGCACGAGAAGGTCGTCGGGCAGGACGACGCGGTCACCGCGGTGGCCGAGGCGGTCCGGCGCTCGCGTACCGGCCTGGCCGACCCGAACCGGCCGATGGGCAGCTTCCTGTTCCTCGGCCCCACCGGCGTCGGCAAGACCGAACTGGCGCGGGCGTTGGCCGAGGCGTTGTTCGGTGAGGCGGACCGGATGGTCCGGGTGGACATGAGCGAGTTCCAGGAACGGCACACGGTCAGCCGACTGGTCGGCGCGCCGCCCGGCTACGTCGGGTACGAGGAGGCCGGCCAGCTCACCGAGGCGGTCCGTCGGCGTCCGTACGCGGTGGTGCTGCTCGACGAGATCGAGAAGGCCCACCCGGACGTGTTCAACGTGCTGTTGCAGGTGCTCGACGACGGGCGGCTGACCGACAGCCAGGGCCGCACCGTCAACTTCAAGAACACCGTACTGATCATGACGAGCAACCTGGGCTCCGAGCTGATCACCGGCACCCAGCGCGCGGTCGGCTTCGGTGCCGGCGAGCCCGGGCAGGAGAGCGACGAGCTGCGGGAGCGGCTGATGCGCCGGTTGCAGGAGAACTTCCGCCCCGAGTTCCTCAACCGCATCGACGAGGTGATCATCTTCCGTCGGCTGGAGGCCGAGCAGCTGCGCCAGATCACCGAGCTGCTGCTGGAGGAGACCCGTCGCCGGCTGCACGCCCAGGACATCGAGGTGGACTTCACCACCGCCGGCATCGACTGGCTCGCCGAGCACGGCTACCAGCCGGAGTTCGGTGCCCGGCCGCTGCGCCGGGTGATCCAGCGGGAGGTCGACAACCACCTGTCCCGGATGCTGCTGGAACAACAGATCTCACCCGGACAGCGGGTCACCGTCGACGCCCGGGACGACCGGCTGGCCTTCGACGTGGCCGCCGGTCGGGGACAGGCCAGGGCGACGACCTCGCATCCCCGCTGACCGGAAGGGCACCGATGACCGAACCGGACGAGGCCCGCGAGGACGAGCGGACCGAGGCGATCCTGGCACCGCCGACGGCCAACCCCGCCCGGGTGCAGGTGCCGCCGGAGGGGCTGGGCGGGCAGACCGACGAGGGGCACCTGGAGGAGTCCGGGTCGCCGCCGGCAGAGGAGGGCTGATGGTACGCGAACAGCGACTCGACCCGGAGGTGGAAGTGCTCTGGGAGGACTTCCACGCCGAGGTCAACGTGCCGTCCGAGCAACTTCGACAGTGGCTGTTGACCCGCGGCTCCGGTGAGGCCGCGTTCGGCCCCGACCCGGACCTGAACCTGCCGGAGCCGGGCCGGCAGATCCTCGCCGTGCTGCGCAAACGCAAGGTCGACCTGACCCCGGAGGACATCGACGTGATGCGGGACGCGGTCGAGCGGATCCGCTCGCTGACCGCCGCCAAGCCGGGCCGGGGCAACGCCGACGACGAATGGCGACACAGCCTGCTCGACCTGGGTCACGACGTGCTCGTCGAACGCTGACCGTCACGGTGGTCCCCGGCGCGGCCTGGGGCTCGCCACTGTGATCGGAGCGATTATGCTCGTCGGCGTGGCCTTCCTGCTGTTGACCGGCAGCCGACGTCGCGCCGACCGGCGGCGGGCGTGAACCCATGGGATCAGCGGGCTGGCCGTTGATCGGGCTGGTCGCGGGCGCGGCCGCCGGCTGGCTCTGGGGCTGGTCCGCGAGCGACTACGAGGCGATCGACTCGGCCGTCGGCACCGCGCTGCTCGGCGCGGTGGCCGGCCTGCTTGCCGGCGCGACCGCCTACTCGCTCACCCGCCGCAAGCGTGACAGAGACTGACGGGCTCACTCGGCTTCGAGGCTGGCGATGGCCAGCCCGGCGGCGTCGGCGGCGGCCTGCCGGTCGGCGCGGGTCTGCTCCTCGCGGGTGAGCAGGTTGGCGTACTCGGCAAGGTCGGCCGGGTCCGGCACCTCCGGCAACCGGCGGAGGAAGGCTTCGCACTCCCGGACGGCGGCGGTGTGCGCGGCGGCGGCCCGACGGAGCATTTCGCGCTCGCCGGCGGCGGGATAGAGGTCGGTCATACCCGCCCCTTACCCGCGCTCAGCCGGTTCGCACCCGGTGTGCCGTCACCACCGGCGCGGGTCGCCGGACACCGAACGCCGGGTTGCGCAGCAGCCAGGCCAGGTACGCCGGATGCGGCGCGAGGGCGTCGGTGTACGCGACCAGGGCGGTCTCCAGCACCAGGTCGGCGGTGCGGGCGGCGGCGGACTCCGGATGCCAGCCCAGCATCAGCCGCCAGCGCAGCGGCGTGTCGACGAGCCGGCGGGTCACCAGACCGGCGACCGGTCGGAAGGTGGCCTGGCACAGCGCCACCGCCTCACCGGCGTCCACCAGGTCGATGCAGCTGCGCACGTCGGCCTCGTACACCTTGCGGGGGGTGAACCCGGCGCGGGCGCAGGCGGCGGCGAAGCAGTCGCCGAAGCAGCCGTCCCCCGGCGCCGCCACCCACTGCTCGTGTCGCAGGTCGGCCAGGTCCACCTCGTCGCGCCCGGCCAGCGGATGGGTCTCCGGCAGCAGCACCATCACCGGGTCGACGGCGACCTCCCGCCAGCTCAACCCGTAGTCCGCCGACGGTGTCGAGTCGCCGCACACCCCGGTCAGCGCGTAGTCCAACCGGCCACCGGCGACCAGCTGGGCCAGCTCGTCGACAGACCAGGAGGCGTGCGTGCTGATCTGCGCCTGCGGCTGCTCGGCGGCCAGCCGGTGCACCAGCCGACCCAGGATCGGGCTGTTCACCCCGCCGAACCGGTACCGGCGGGGTGCGTCGCCCGCGCCGGCCAACCGGGCCGCCTCGTCCTGCAGGCCCTTCATCGCCGGCAGCAGCACCCGGGCCCGGGCCAGGACCAACTCGCCGAGGGCGGTGGGCCGCGCGCCGCGCCGGTCCCGCTCGAACAGCGGCCCGCCGAGGGTACGTTCGATCCGCTGGAGCTGGGCGGTCAGCGCCGGCTGGGCCAGGCCGAGCGTCGAGGCCGCCTTGGTCACGCTCCCCGTCTCCGCGATGGCGCAGACCACCCGCAGGTGGCGCAACTCCAGGTTCATAGCGTGACGGTAGGGCCACGGCGCAGCTCGCGGTAGTGCCCGGACGGATCAACGACCGTGAACGTGTCGTGGGTCTCTCACCGAGGTGGCGGCTCGGTGAGTTCACCCAACTGGGTGTGCCGGCCGGCGAGGACGTCCCGAACCTTGTCGACCACCCCGACCGCCGGCTCGACGATCCGGTTCCACGGCGGGCTGTGCGGCACCGCCGGATGCGGGCGGGTCGGTGCCGCCTCCTCGGCGATCTCGAGCCGGTTGCCGAGCCGGATCAGCTCCTCCTCGGTGGCGGCGGCGCAGAGCCGCCGCATCAACGGGTCGACCGCCCGGGCGTGCGCCTCGACCCGCGCGGCCACCTCGGGCAGGGCGTCGTCGGTCAGCCCCTGCAGGGTCCGCAGCAGCTCGACGTCGCCGGCCAACACCTCGTCGACAAGCGGGTTCGCGTCCGCCACGGCGTGGCGGACCGCGGGCAGCAGGTACTGCTCCTCCCCGGACAGATGCCGCGACAGGGCGGCGACCAGGACGTCGCGGCCGTGCTCCGGATCCGGCCCGGGCTCGATCAGCCGCCGGGTCAACTCCAGCAGCTGCCGGTGCTCCTCGGCGACGAGGTCGGCGATGCTGCGCCCGGTGGGCTTGTACTCCTCCCCGGGGGTGGGCGGCAGCGGCGGCAGGTGGACGGACATGGTCGCCTCCTGGGCGGGCGGGCGGAGCGACTAGGGGGCTTCGACGGGCATCGGGCAGGCGCGGCAGTACCCGCGGTAGCCCGAACCGAAACCCTGGGCTGATATGAAGGCACGATGACGAGCGACGCCCACGCCGCCCTCCCCGCGCCGACCGACGAGGTCGTCGAGCTGTGCCGGGACCTGCTGCGCATCGACACCACGAACACCGGCGACAACGACACGAGCGTCGGCGAACGCGGCGCGGCCGAGTACGTCGCCGAGAAGCTCGCCGAGGTCGGCATCACCCCGGTCGTCCACGAGTCCGCGCCCGGCCGGGCCAACGTGGTCGCCCGGATACCCGGCACCGATCCCAGCCGCGGCGCGTTGCTCGTGCACGGGCACCTGGACGTGGTACCGGCGGACGCCGACGAGTGGTCGGTGCACCCGTTCTCGGGCGAGCTGCGCGACGGCTACCTGTGGGGTCGCGGTGCCATCGACATGAAGGACTTCGACGCGATGGTCCTCGCGGTGGTGCGGCACTGGCAGCGTACGGGGGTGCGTCCGCCCCGCGACATCGTGCTCGCGTACACCGCCGACGAGGAGGCGGGCAGCGAATACGGCGCGCACTTCCTGACCACCCGGCACCGCGACCTCTTCGACGGTTGCACCGAGGGCATCGGTGAGGTCGGTGGCTTCTCCTACACGGTGGACCCGTCGCGGCGGCTCTACCTGATCGAGACTGCCCAGAAGGGCATCGACTGGCTGCGGCTGCACGCCAAGGGCCGGCCCGGGCACGGCTCGATGCTGCACGACGACAACGCGGTCACCGCGCTGGCCGAGGCGGTGGCCCGGATCGGCCGGCACCGCTTCCCGGTGGTGGTCACCGACACCGTGCGCGCCTTCCTGGCGGAGATCTCCGAGGTCCTCGGCATCGAGCTGGACCCGGACGACCCGGAGGCCGCCATCGCCAAGCTCGGCCCGATCGCGAACATCATCGGCGCCACCATCCGCAACACCGCGAACCCGACCCGGCTCGCCGCCGGCTACAAGGACAACGTCATCCCCGGCCGGGCCAGCGCCACCATCGACTGCCGCAGCCTGCCCGGCCAGTCTGAGCTGCTGGAGCGGCAGTTGCGTGAGCTGGTCGGCCCGGACATCGCCATCGAGTACGTCCAACGGCAGCCGGCGCTGGAGACCACCTTCGACGGCGACCTGGTCGCGGCCATGGCCGCCGCGCTGCGGGCCGAGGATCCGGGTGCCCGGCCGGTGCCGTACATGCTCTCCGGCGGCACCGACGCCAAGGCCTTCGCGCAGCTGGGCATCAGGTGTTTCGGGTTCGCGCCGCTGCGGTTGCCGGCCGACCTGAACTTCTCGGCGCTGTTCCACGGCATCGACGAGCGGGTGCCGGTGGACGGACTACAGTTCGGCGTGCGGGTTCTCGACCGGTTCCTGCGCACCTGTTAACCCGCGTCCGGATGGACGCGACATCCTGGATTCTTCGTGAAGGGGACGCCTCACATGACCGACCAGCACGGTGAGCTGGACGCCGCCCTCGAGCGCGTGATCGAAGCGGCCCGCCACCACCTGGCCGCCGTCCGGGCCGCGCAGGGCCGGATCGACGACGACGACGTCTGGCAGGCGTACGTCGCGCTGAACAACGCGTCGTTCGCCTACGACGAGCAACTCATGGACGCCTTCGGCGAGGTCACCCCGTGGGACGTCGAGTCCATCGACCCGGACGAGGCCGATCAGCGTTTCGGCGGTGGTGAGGGAGTCGAGTCGACCGACCCGCACCCGCAGGTGATCTCGGTACGCCAGCGCCGTGACTACCGGGTGCCGAGCGTCTCCGCGTTGATCCGGGTCGCCGAGGCGGCCCGCCGGGAGGGCGTACCCGGTGACGACGAGGTGCCGCCGGTGGAGGGTGTCGGCGAGGCGGTGCTGGAGCTGCTGCAGAGCGGCGACGGTTCGCTGGGCGCGCTCGACGTGCCGGAACTGGAGCCGCTCGACGGTGTGGTGATGGTCAGCGAGGTCGGCACCCCGGTCGACCTGGAGTCGTTCGCCGACGACGACCCGGTGGGCCCGTTCCAGCCGGGCGCCGACGACCGCCTGGTCGGCCGCCTCGACGAGCACCCCTTCCTGGAACTCGACGACGAGCACGACCACGTCCACTGACAGCTCAGGCGCCCAGCGGTAACCGGGCCGGTCGCAACGGTCGGCCCGGTTACCGGCGCGCCGTCGACGGTCAGTACGACAGGCCCGGCTGCGGCTGGTTGACCCGCCGGCGACGCAGCACCACCTGCCGCGTACCGTCCCGGAACAGCCGCACCCGGGCCAGTTCCCAGCCGGAGAACTCAGCCTGGATCGCCAGCTGCGCCGCGGCGGTCAACCGGTCGACGTTCGGCGGCAACCGCAGCGGCGCGTATTCGTAGTCCATGTGGCCTATGCTGCCCAGCCGGACCCCCGCAGCGCCACCCTTCGGCGCGTGATGCTCAACCGTCGCGCTCCGGATAGCCGACCTCCAACGCCGAGACGTCGTCCAGCGCCGTGGTGATCTCGTCGGGCAGGGTCATCCGTTCCACCTGGAGCGCACCGAGCAACTGCCCCGAGGTACGCGCGCCGAGGATCGGCGCGGTCACGCCCGGCCGATCCCGGATCCAGGCCAGCGCCACCTCCAGCGGTGAGACGCCGAGGCCGCTCGCGGCGGTGGCCACCGCCTCCACGATGCTGGAGCAGCGCGGCTCCAGATACGTGGCGACGAACCGCTCGAAATGCGGCGACACCGCCCGGGAGTCCGCCGGTCGGCCGTGCCGGTACTTGCCGGTCAGCACCCCTCGACCGAGCGGCGACCAGGGCAGCACCCCCAACCCGAGCGCCTCGCAGGCGGGCAGCACCTCCCGCTCCACCCCCCGCTCCAGCAGCGAGTACTCCACCTGGGCGGCGACCACCGGCGCCCGCCCCGGCCAGGCCGCCTGCCAGGCCGCCGCCCGGGCGGTCTGCCAGCCGGAGAAGTTCGACACGCCGACGTAGCGCACCCGGCCGCTGGCCACCGCGTGGTCCAGCGCCGCGAGGGTCTCCTCCAGCGGGGTCTGCGGATCGTAGCCGTGCACCTGGAACAGGTCGACGTGGTCGGTGCCGAGCCGTCGCAGCGAGGCGTCAAGCGTACGCAGCAGGTGCCCACGGGAGCCGTCCCGGCGTCGGGCCCCGCCCGGCCGAAGCCCCGCCTTCGTCGCGATCAGCAACTCCTCGCGCGGCACCAGGCTGCCCAGCAGCGAGCCGATCACCGACTCGGCGTCGCCGTCGCCGTACACGTCGGCGGTGTCGATCAGGTTGCCACCGGCGTCGAGGTAACTCTTCAACTGTGCGGCCGCGTCGTCGGCGTCGGTGTCCCGGCCCCAGGTCATGGTGCCGAGCGCGAGCCGGGAAACCGCCAGCCCGCTGCGGCCGAGCGGTCGCTGCTGCATGGGTGAACCTTATTTCGAACCAGGGCCGGACGGATATCCTCGCTCCCGTCGAGTCTGCCCGCGGATCGGGGTGAGCCGGTGATCGTCCCGGCCACCCGCACCGCGTAACCTGATGCGACTGCGGATGGGGGAGGACTCTGTGCGACTCGGGCTAAGCCTCGGATACCAGACAGCGTGGAGCACGCCGGCCGACCACCTGGCCCTGGCTCAGGAGGCGGACCGGCTCGGCTACTCGGTGGTGTGGGCCGCCGAGGCCTACGGCTCCGATTCGCCGAGCATGCTGGCCTGGATGGCCGGACAGACCGAGCGAATCGACATCGGCAGCGCGGTGATGCAGATCCCCGCCCGGACGCCCGCGATGACCGCGATGACCGCCGCCACGATCGACGCGCTCTCCGGGGGGCGGTTCCGGCTGGGCCTGGGGGTGTCCGGCCCGCAGGTCTCCGAGGGCTGGCACGGCGTCCGGTTCGGCAAGCCGCTGGCCCGCACCCGCGAGTACGTGGACATCGTGAAGCTGGCGGTGGGCCGCAAGGAGGTCGCCTACGACGGCGAGTTCTACACGCTGCCGCTGCCCGACGGTCCCGGCAAGGCACTGCGGTTGGGCTTCCACCCGCCGCGCGAGCACATCCCGATCTACCTGGCGGCGGTGGGCCCGAAGAACCTGGAACTGGCCGGCGAGATCGCCGACGGCTGGCTGGCGGTCTTCTACGCCCCCGAGTTCGCCCAGGAGCAGCTGGCGGCGGTGCGGGCCGGTCGGGCCAGGGCCGGCAAGGAACTGGCCGGCTTCGACGTGGTGCCCTCCGTGCCGGTGGTGGTCGGCGACGACCTGGACTCCTGCGCCGAACTGGTCCGCTGGTACGCGGCGCTGTACGTCGGTGGCATGGGCAGCCGCCAGCAGAACTTCTACAACCAGTTGGCCACCCGGATGGGCTACGGTGACGCCGCCCGCGAGGTGCAGGAGCTCTACCTGGCCAAGCGGCAGCGCGACGCCGCGGCCGCCGTGCCGATGGAGTTCATCGACCGGACCTCGCTGCTCGGACCGAAGGAGCGCATCGCCGATCGGATGCGGGAGTACGCCGAGGCGGGGGTCACCACCCTGTCGGTGACCCTCTTCGCCGCCGACCGTGACACCGGCGTGCAGACCCTGCGGACCGTAGCCGAGGCGCTGGACCTCTCGGGAGTCGGGGAGTGACCTGGATCGAAGCCATCGTCCTGGGCATTGTCCAGGGCCTGACCGAGTTCCTTCCGGTCAGCTCGTCCGGTCACCTGCGGATCACCTCGGCGATCTTCTTCGAGCAGGACGCCGGAGCGTCCTTCACCGCGGTCACCCAGCTGGGCACCGAGGCGGCGGTACTGCTCTACTTCGCCAAGGACATCTGGCGCATCGGCCGGACCTGGGTGGTCGGCATCTGGGACAAGTCCGTCCGTGCCAGCCTGGACTACCGCATGGGCTGGTACGTGATCGTCGGTTCGATTCCGATCGGCTTCTTCGGTTACCTGTTCAAGGACCAGATCCGGGAGACCGCCCGCAACCTGTGGGTGGTCGCCACCACCCTCATCGTGTTCGCCTTCGTGCTCGCGTTCGCCGAGTACTGGGGCCGGCAGACCCGGACCCTGCGCGACTTCCGGCTGCGGGACGGCGTGGTGATGGGCTTCGCCCAGGCCCTGGCGCTCATCCCGGGCGTCTCCCGGTCCGGCGCGACGCTCACCTTCGGTCTCTTCCTGAGCCTGACCCGGGAGACCGCGGCCCGCTACTCGTTCCTGCTGGCCATCCCGGCGGTGGTGATGTCCGGGATCTTCAGCCTGGGCGACGTCTTCGAACCGGCGGCGCCCGGCACCTCGGTGCCCACCGTCGCGCAGATGATCGTCGCCACGCTCATCGCGTTCGGTGTCGGCTACGCGGCCATCGCCTGGCTGCTGCGTTACGTCGCGCACCACACCCTGTACATCTTCGTGCTCTACCGGGTCGCGGTCGGCACGCTGGTTCTGGCTCTGCTGCTGACCGGAACCATCAGCGCCACCTGAGCCTGAGTTCTCGGGTGGGGCTGGGAGCTGATCGTGTCCGGCTCGTTGGGTGGTTGCGGTGGGGC
>NZ_JBAGKI010000064.1:0-33459 GCF_036689795.1 Micromonospora palythoicola
CCCCCAACTGGCGGGTTCGCGGCGGGCAACCCACCACTCGGGGCGGTCCGCCCGTGGGGCCCCGGCGGGGGGGGGGTGAGTCACGTCGGGCGCGGCACCCGGTGGGTGCCGCGCCCGAGGCAGACTGCCCGGAGGAGCTGTCAGACGTTGAAGCCGAGGGAGCGGAGCTGGTCGCGGCCCTCATCGGTGATCTTGTCCGGTCCCCACGGGGGCAGCCAGACCCAGTTGATCCGGATGTCGTCGACCAGGCCGCCGCCGGGGCCGGTGGTCAGCGCCTGCCGGGCCTGGTCCTCGATCACGTCGGTGAGCGGACAGGCCGCCGAGGTCAACGTCATGTCCAGGGTGGCGAAGTTCTGGTCGTCGACGTGTACGCCGTACACCAGGCCGAGGTCGACCACGTTGATGCCCAGCTCCGGGTCGACGACGTCCTTCATCGCCTCCTCGATGTCGGCGACGGCGGCCTTGCCGCCGGCCGCCGGGGTCACCGCGCCGTCGGTCGCCACGGCGCCCGACTCCGGCGTGCTGTTGGTCTGCTCGGTCATGCCTTCACCTCCGTCGGGCTCGCGCCCACACCGGCGCGTGCCGCGGCGTCCTTGAACGCCATCCACGGCAACAGCGCGCACTTGACCCGGGCGGGATAGCGGGCCACGCCCTCGAACGCCACCCCGTCGCCGAGCACATTCTCGTCCGGCGTGACCTGACCACGGCCGGACATCAACGCCAGGAACGCCTCGTGCACCTCGAACGCCTCCGGCGCACCCCGGCCGGTCAGCAGTTCGTGCAGCACGCTCGCGGACGCCTGGCTGATCGAACAGCCCATCCCGTCGTACGACACGTCGTGCAGCGTCGCACCGTCGGTGGCCACCCGGACGGTGATCTCGTCGCCGCAGGTCGGGTTGACGTGGTGCGCCTCGCCGACCCGGTCGGCCGGGTCCGCGGCGTCGCGCAGCCCCCGACCGTGCGGATGCTTGTAGTGGTCCAGGATGATCTCCTGGTAGAGCGACTCAAGCTGCATCAGGCGAACACCTTCCGCACCTGCTCCAGGCCCGCCACCAGCGCGTCGATCTCCTCGGTCGTGGTGTAGAGGTAGAACGAGGCCCGCGTGGTGGCCGGCACCCCGAACCGGGTGCAGACCGGGCGGGCGCAGTGATGCCCGACCCGCACCTGCACGCCGAGGGAGTCCAGCACCTGCCCCACGTCGTGCGGGTGCACGTCGCCGAGCGCGAACGAGATGGTGCCACCCCGGCCCACCGGCACCTCCGGGCCGAAGATCCGCAGGCCGGGCACGCTGCCCAGGGCGTCCAGCGCGTACGCGGTCAGCTGCTTCTCGTGCCACTGGATCGACCGCATGCCGATGCCGGTGAGGTAGTCCACCGCCGCGCCGAGCGCGACCGCCTCGGCGATCGGCGGGGTGCCGGCCTCGAACCGGGCCGGCGGTGCCGCGTAGGTGGAGCCACCCATCGTCACCGTCTCGATCATCGAACCGCCGCCGAACACCGGCGGCATCGCCGCCAGCAGCTCGGTGCGGCCCCAGAGCACGCCGATGCCGGTCGGGCCGCACATCTTGTGCCCGGTGAAGACGATGAAGTCGGCGTCCAGGTCGACCACGTCGATCGGCATGTGCGGCACCGACTGCGAGCAGTCCAGCAGCAGCAGCGCCCCCACCTCACGGACCCGGGCGGTGATCCGTGCGGTGGCGTTGACGGTGCCGAGGATGTTGGACATGTGCACCAGCGAGACGATCTTCGTCCGCTCGTTGACCAGGTCGGTCAGGCCCGACTCGTCCAACCGGCCGTTGTCGGTGACCGGGAACCAGCGCAGCGTCGCGCCGGTACGCTCGGCCAGCAACTGCCACGGCACGATGTTCGAGTGGTGCTCCATCTCGGAGATGACGATCTCGTCGCCCGGCCCCAGCCGCAGCCGGGGGTCGGCGTCGGCCCGCAGCGAGGCGTTGGAGAACGCGTACGCCACGATGTTGATCGCCTCGGTGGAGTTCTTCGTGAAGACCACCTCGTCGACGCTCGGCGCGTTGACGAACGCGGCGACCTTCGCCCGGGCTCCCTCGTACGCCTCGGTCGCCTCGGTGCCCAGCGTGTGCACGGACCGGGACACGTTGGCGTTGTGCCGGGCGTAGTGCTCGGCGAGGACGTCGAGCACCTGCCGGGGCTTGTGCGAGGTGTTGGCGCTGTCCAGGTAGACCAGCGGATGCCCGTTGACCTCCCGACCGAGGATCGGGAAGTCGGCGCGTACCGCCGTCACGTCGTAGCGCGGCACGTCGTCGTACTGCGGCATCCCCGGCGGGATCGCGATGGTGGTCATCGTGGTGACCGCCCCTTCCTTCGGGGTCAGACCCGCGCCGGACCGGCCCCGGCCGCGTACCGCTCGTAGCCGGACTCCTCGAGCTTGTCGGCCAGCTCCGGGCCGCCCTGCTCGACGATCCGCCCGGCGACGAAGACGTGCACGTAGTCGGGCTTGATGTAGCGCAGGATCCGGGTGTAGTGGGTGATCAGCAGCAGGCCGGTGTCGCCGGTGTCGCGCACCCGGTTCACGCCCTCGCTCACCACGCGCAGCGCGTCCACGTCGAGACCGGAGTCGGTCTCGTCGAGGATGGCCATCTTCGGCTTGAGCAGCTCCAGCTGCACGATCTCGTGGCGCTTCTTCTCACCACCGGAGAAGCCCTCGTTGACGTTGCGCTGGGCGAAGGCCGGGTCCATGTGCAACCGCTCCATGGCACCGCGCAGCTCGCCGCCCCAGGTGCGCAGCTTCGGCGCCTCGCCGTCGATGGCGGTCTTGGCGGTACGCAGGAAGTTCGCCACCGACACGCCGGGCACCTCGACCGGGTACTGCATGGCGAGGAAGAGGCCGGCGCGGGCCCGCTCGTCGACGGACATCTCCAGGACGTCCTCGCCGTCCAGGGTCACCGAGCCGCCGGTGATCTCGTACTTCGGGTGGCCGGCGACCGAGTACGCCAGGGTCGACTTGCCGGAGCCGTTCGGGCCCATGATCGCGTGGGTCTCCCCCGACCTCACGGTCAGGTCGACACCGTGCAGGATCGGCTTGAGCTCACCCTCGGGCAGCTTCACCGACACCTGTAGGTCGCGGATCTCCAGGGTGCTCATTATCGGGTCACTCCATTGCTCGGCAGCGGACGGCCCTCGCCGTCCACGGGAAGGTAGATGTCACCGTCGCGGACTTCGACGGGGTAGACGGGTACGGGTTCGGTGGCGGGCAGCCCGGTGGGCTCGCCGGTACGCAGGTCGAAACGGGAACCGTGCAGCCAGCACTCCAGCGTGCAGCCCTCGACCTCGCCCTCGGAGAGCGCGACGGCCGCGTGCGAGCACTCGTCGAACACGGCGTAGAACTGGTCGTCCTCGCCGTGCACGAGCGCGATCTGGGTACCGTCGACGTCCGCGCTGATCGCGGTGCCCTTCGGCACGTCCTCGACGGCGCAGATGCGGATCATCAGGCGCCCGCCTTGGTCAGCCGCGCCTCGATAGCGTCTCCCAGGCGCTCCCGCAGGGACTCCACCGGGATCTTGTGCAGCAGCTCGGCGAAGAAGCCGCGCACCACCAGCCGGCGGGCCTCGGCCTCCGGGATGCCCCGGGCCATCAGGTAGAACAACTGCTCGTCGTCGAAGCGGCCGGTGGCGCTGGCGTGGCCGGCACCGGCGATCTCGCCGGTCTCGATCTCCAGGTTCGGCACCGAGTCGGCCCGGGCACCGTCGGTGAGCAGCAGGTTCCGGTTGATCTCGTACGTGTCGGTGCCGGTCGCCTCGGCCCGGATCAGCACGTCGCCGACCCAGACGGTGCGGGCGCTCTCGCCCTGCAACGCGCCTCGGTAGCCGACGTAGCTGCGGCAGTCCGGCACGGTGTGGTCGACCAGTTGGCGGTGCTCCTGGTGCTGACCGGAGTCGGCGAAGTAGACGCCGTACAGCTCGGCCTCGCCGCCCCGGTCGGTGTACTCCACGGTGGTGTACTGCCGGACCAGCTCGCCACCGAGGGTGACCTGGACGTGCAGCACCCGCGCGTCGCGCCCCAGCCGTACCTTCAGGTGCTGCGCCTGCACCGCGTCGTCGGCCCAGTCGGCCACGGTGACCAGCGTGAGCTTCGCCCCGTCGCCCACCGACACCTCGACGTTGTCGGCGAGGGTGGCCGAGCCGACGTGCTCCAGCACCAGAATCGCCTCGGCGAACCGGCCCACCTCGACCACCGTGTGCCCGAAGGCCAGGCCCTCGACGCTCTCGCCGACCGCCCGCAGGACGGTCGGGCCACTGATCACCGCGTCCTGCGCCACCCGCACCAGCAGCGCCTGCCCGGCCCCGCCGTACGCCAGCGCGCTGACCCGGTCGAACGGGGTGAGCACGCTGCCGACCCGCGGGTCGTCGTGGCCGATCCGCTCCACGGACACGCCCTCGGGCAGGTCGGCGTACTCGTGCCGGACCGTGCCGGTGGCGGTCGGGTCGTCACCGACCAGCCCCCGCAGCCGCTTGAGCGGGGTGAAGCGCCACTCCTCCTCCAGGCCGGTCAGGGCCGGGAAGTCGGCGACATCGTACGAACGCAGCGCCTGCGACTTGGTGCTGGGCGGCGCGGAAGCCTGGGTAGTCATCTCGTCCTTGCTTGTGTCTACGACGACGGTGTCCGGTGCTGTGGTGCGGCCGGGGTCAGCCGACCGCGCCCTCCATCTGCAGCTCGATCAGGCGGTTGAGCTCCAGGGCGTACTCCATGGGCAGTTCCTTGGCGATCGGCTCGATGAAGCCGCGCACGATCATCGCCATCGCCTCGTCCTCGCTCAGGCCCCGGCTCATCAGGTAGAAGAGCTGGTCCTCGCTGACCTTGGAGACGGTCGCCTCGTGCCCCATCGACACGTCGTCCTCGCGGATGTCGACGTAGGGGTACGTGTCGGAGCGGGAGATGGTGTCGACGAGCAGGGCGTCGCACTTGACCGTGCTGGCGCTGCTGTACGAGCCCTCCAGCACCTGCACCAGACCCCGGTACGAGGTCCGGCCGCCACCCCGGGCGATCGACTTCGACACGATGGTGCTGCTGGTGTGCGGTGCCGCGTGCACCATCTTGGCGCCGGCGTCCTGGTGCTGCCCCTCGCCGGCCATCGCCACCGAGAGCACCTCGCCCTTGGCGTGCTCACCGGTCATGTAGACCGCCGGGTACTTCATGGTGACCTTGGAACCGATGTTGCCGTCGATCCACTCCATGGTCGCGCCCTCGTGGCACACGGCGCGCTTGGTGACCAGGTTGTAGACGTTGTTCGACCAGTTCTGGATGGTCGTGTAACGGCACCGGGCGTTCTTCTTGACGACGATCTCCACCACGGCGCTGTGCAGCGAGTCAGAGGAGTAGATGGGCGCGGTGCAGCCCTCGACGTAGTGCACGTACGCGCCCTCGTCGACGATGATCAGCGTCCGCTCGAACTGGCCCATGTTCTCGGTGTTGATCCGGAAGTACGCCTGCAGCGGGATCTCCACGTGCACACCCTTCGGCACGTAGATGAACGAGCCGCCGGACCACACGGAGGTGTTCAGCGCGGCGAACTTGTTGTCGCCGACCGGGATCACCGTGCCGAAGTACTCCTTGAACAGATCCTCGTGCTCCTTGAGGGCGGTGTCGGTGTCGAGGAAGACGACACCCTGCTCCTCCAGGTCCTCACGGATCTTGTGGTAGACCACCTCGGACTCGTACTGGGCGGCGACACCGGCGACGAGGCGCTGCTTCTCCGCCTCCGGGATGCCCAGCTTGTCGTAGGTGTTCTTGATGTCCTCGGGCAGGTCCTCCCAGCTGGCGGCCTGCTTCTCGGTGGAGCGCACGAAGTACTTGATGTTGTCGAAGTCGATCCCGGTGAGGTCGGCGCCCCAGGCCGGCATCGGCTTGCGCTCGAACAGCCGCAGGCCCTTCAGGCGCAGGTCGAGCATCCAGGCCGGCTCGTTCTTCTTGGCCGAGATGTCCCGCACCACCGCCTCGTTGAGGCCGCGCTGAGCCGAGGCCCCGGCGACGTCCGGGTCGGCCCAGCCGTACTCGTAGTTGCCCAGGGCGGCGAGCTGCTCCTCCTGGGTCAGGGGCTGGACGATCTGCTCGGTCATCTATCTGTCCTCACAGTGGTGACGGTCTTACCGGACTGGGCGTGCGGCGAACCCGGGATGTGCGTGGTGCACACCCCGTCGCCGTGCGCGATGGTGGCCAGGCGCTGCACGTGGGTACCGACCAGGCGGGAGATCACCGTGGTCTCGGCCTCGCACAGTTGGGGAAACTCGGCGGCCACGTGCGCCACCGGGCAGTGGTGCTGGCAGAGCTGGCCGCCGGAGGCGATCGTGGAGGCACTGGCAGCGTATCCCTCGGCGGTCAGCGCCGCGGCGAGTGCCTCGGCACGGGCCATCGGATCGTCGCCCGCGTCGGCCAGGGCGGCCTGACAGCGCGTCTCCAGGGCGGCCACCTGCTCGGCGGCGAAGCGCTCCACCGCCTGCGAGCCACCGGTGCGGGCGATCCAGCGCAGCGCGGCGGTGGCCATGTTGTCGTAGTGGTGGGTGCCACACCGGCTGCGGGCGGCGTCGGTGAGCAGGAACACCTTGGCCGGGCGGCCCCGCCCACGGTGACCGCGTACGGTCTGCTCGCGGGCCACTACGTCACCGTCGGCGAGCATCGCGTCCAGGTGCCGGCGGATCGCCGCCGGGCTGAGCCCCAGCGCGTCGCCCAACTGGGCGGCGGTGGCGGCGCGGCGCTCCAGCAGCAGCAGGGTGACCCGGTCCCGGGTCGACTGCTCACCGGTCGGCACCGCCTGGGTGCTGGTCGTGGCAGGCGCGACGTGGGTGTCCGGCAGCGACCGGCCGGCGACCGTACCGGCCGTCGACTGGTGCCCGGTGAGCCCCGCCGCCTTTTTCACAACGCCCACGTTACGTAATTCGATCAGAGCCCGCAAACGTGACCCCGGTGATCCGAACCACCGCACGGGCGGAGTCACCCGATCGGTGACAACTACGTTGCGTAGGATTCGCCTCGTGAAGCGACCCGACCGCTCCCTGGTCTCCAGCACCCTGCTGCGCCGTCTGACGTTCGCCAACATCGTCGCGAACGCCGCGATCGTCGTCACCGGCGGGGCGGTGCGGTTGACCGCGTCCGGCCTGGGCTGTCCCACCTGGCCCCGGTGCACCGACGAGTCGTACACCACCACGGCGGAGATGGGCGTGCACGGGGTGATCGAGTTCGGCAACCGGCTGCTCACCTTCGTGCTGGTGCTGATCGCGGGCGCCACCCTGCTGGCCGCCCTGGCGCACCGTCCCCGGCGGCGCGGTGCGGTGCCGCTGGCGCTGGCCGTCGTGCTCGGCATCGTGGCACAGGCGGTGATCGGCGGGATCACCGTCCGCACCCAGCTGCACCCCTCGATCGTGGGCATCCACTTCGTGGTGTCGATGCTGCTGCTGCTCGTCGCGTACGCCCTGTGGCGCCGGGTGAGCGAGCCGGACGGGCCGGCGGTGCCCGTGGTGCCGCCGGCGCTGCGGTCCCTGACCTGGATCACCGTGGTGGCCAGCGCGGCGGTGATCGTCGTCGGGGTCGCGGTGACCGGCAGCGGCCCGCACGCCGGCGACGCCGACGCCGTCCGCAACGGCCTGGACCCGCAGACCATCTCCCAGGTCCACGCCGACCTGGTCTTCCTGCTCGTCGGCCTGACCGTGGGCCTGTGGCTGGCGTTGCGCGCGGTCGGCGCGCCGGCAGCCACCGTGCGGGCCGCACTGACCCTGCTCCTGGTCGAGCTGGGTCAGGGGGTGATCGGTTTCGTGCAGTACTTCACCAACCTGCCGGCGCTGCTGGTCGGCCTGCACATGCTCGGCTCCTGCCTGGTCTGGCTGGCCACCCTCGCCGTGCTCTGGTCCACCCGCGAACGCCGCCCCGCCGACCCCCCACCCCCACCGACCCGCCCCGCCAGCCCGCCCGCATCCGCCCCTGCCGAGCCCTCCCACCCGGCCCCGACCCCCGCCTGACCTCGGCTGGTGCGGGGGCGGTACGGGTCAGCGGGTGGGGTGGGGCAGGTGGTGGGCGATGGCGTCGGCCAGGCGGTCGGGGGCGCCGTCGGAGTGGGCGAGGAAGAGTGAGGGCTCGGTCAGTTCCAGTTCCACGAGCACCGGGGTGCCGTCGGGGCCGGGGATCAGGTCGACCCGGGCGTAGAGCAGGCGGTCGGACCCACCGGGCACCGCAGCGAGGGTCTGCGCCGCGACGGCGAGCTGGTCCGGCTGCGCCGTGCGGGCGGTGATCTCCTCGACCTTGTACAGCCCGTCGACACCCTCGTCCGGCCCGGTCAGCATCGGACCCTTGCGGATGGCGTGGCTGAAGGTCAGCCCGGTCGGGCCGGTCAGGAAGAGCAGCGCGGTCTCGCCGACGGTGTCGACCGCGGTCAGGTAGGGCTGGACCATGGCCACCCGACCGGCCGCACCGAGCCGACGCACGTGGGCCACCGCGAGATCCCGGTGCCCCGGGTCGGCCAGGTCGTACCGGCCGGTGTCCTGACTGCCGGCGCTCACGGCCGGCTTGATGACGTACTCACCGCGATCGGCGGGCGGCTGCCACGGCTGGCCGGGCAGCACCCAGCCGGTGGGGACGGTGGGCACCCCGGCCGCCGACAACTCGTCGAGGTAGCGCTTGTCGGTGTTCCACCGCACCACGTCCGCCGGATTGACCAGCCGGGGTACGCCGGTCGCCCAGGCGACGAACTCGTCCCGGCGGGACATGTAGTCCCAGGGCGAGCGCAGCAGGGCCAGGTCGTAGTCCGCCCAGTCGACGTCCCGACGGTCCCAGACGACGGGCTCGGCGACGATCCCGCGTGCGGCCAGCGGAGCCACCACGAGCCGGTCGTCGTCGTCGAGATCGGCCAGTTCGGTGCAGGTGACGAGAGCGACCCGGGGTTTCCCCCGGGTCGACTGGTGGTGATCGGTCAATTATCTCAACGGGCCATGGTGCGTCGGGCCATCGAACGCCAGAGGTCGTTGCTCGGGCGCATCTGGTCCATCAGTTCCCGTTCCCAGGCGTTCTCCACGGCGACCCCGGCCTGCGCACAGGCCTCGCGGGCGGTCACCGTGTCCTCGGCGAACTGGTCGCCCCACGCGCCGTCGGAGCCCACCAGGACGATGCGGGCACCGCGCTTGCCGACGTACTCGATGACCGCCTTCGCCCCGCCATGCTCGGCGGCGAACGACCGGATGCCCGCGATCAGGCCGTTGGGGGCCTGCCCGGAGGCGGTCTGACCGGCCGTCAGCGTCGTATCGGAACCATCTGCCATAACGTGAAGACTAAGCAGAGACGCACCCGGACGGGCGAGAACCATCAACCTTTTGTGATACCCATTACCCACAGGTTTAAGGAAGACCAAAGGCGTTTCGCCCGTATTTATCAGCAACAAATCGGGTGAATCGGAGCGACAGAACGTCCGCAAACGGACGGAGCCGATGAAGGGGAAACCCGCCGCGGGACGACCGTCAGAGCAGAGCGTCGAGCGCCGCGGCGGCGAAGACGATGGTCAGGTACGACGTCGACCAGTGGAACAGCCGCATCGGCTTGACCGGCTCACCCCGTCGGGCCCGCCCGGCGAGCCGGTGCGCCTCGGCCAGGAAGATCACGCCGACCACCAGCGTCGGGACGCCGTATACCGCACTCAGCCCCAGCGCCCACACGGCCAGCGAGGTCAGCACGGTCAGCCAGGCGAACAACACGATCTCGGCGTTCACCCGCCGCACCGAGGCGACCACCGGGAGCATCGGGATGCCGGCCCGGGCGTAGTCGTCCTTGTACTTCATCGCCAGCGGATAGAAGTGCGGCATCTGCCAGAAGAAGACCACCCCGAACAGCGCCCACGCCACCGGCGACAGCGAGCCGGTGACCGCCGCCCAGCCGATCAGCACGGGCGCGGCACCGCAGGCCCCACCCCAGAAGGTGTTCGCCGTCGTCGTGCGCTTGAGCCACAGGGTGTAGACCACGTCGTAGTAGACGATCGCGGCCAGCGTGAGCCCGGCGGCGAGCAGATTGGTGAAGGCCGCCATCAACGCGACCGAGACCACCGCCAGCACCAGGCCGAAGATCAGCGCGTTGCGGGGCGTCACCGTGTGCGCCGGCAGCGGCCGCCGCTTCGTCCGCCGCATCAACTGGTCGATGTCCCGGTCGATGTAGCAGTTGAGCACGCTGGCCGCGCCCGCCGCGAGCGAGCCGCCGACCAGCACCACCGCGACCAGCCACAGCGACGGCAGCCCGCCGTGCGCGAGCATCATCGCCGGCACCGTGGTGACCAGCAGCAGCTCCACGATCCGCGGCTTGGTCAGCGTCACGTACGCCGCCACCACCGCCCGCAGGTCGCGGGGGCGGGCTGGGGTCTCCCCGGCCGTACGCACCGGCGGCTGCCCGGCAGGGTTGCTGACGGGGCGCTCGGTGATCATGCTCACGGATTGCCACCTTCCGGCGTCGGGAGGGGAGGTCACGGCGGCGGGACCGACTCGGGTCCACACACCGACCCACACACTACGCGTCGTCGTTTTGGCTGCCCGGGCGACCCGGCAACGGTGCCAGTCGTCACACCTGGGGCTGGCGGCGGGGCTGGCGGCGGGGGTGAACCGCGAGACACGCCCGAAACGTACAGACCAGCATGCTGAGATCCTCGGGCGCACGTTTAGCCGCGCTCGATAGGGTCACCACTGAGGGTTCCGCCCATCTCGCCGAGGAGCACAAACCACCGTGGCTGCCAACCGACCCGCGCACCCCGCACTTGACTGGTCCGATCTCGACCGCCGTGCCGTGGACACCGTCCGCGTCCTGGCCATGGACGCCGTGGAGAAATCCGGCAACGGCCACCCGGGCACCGCGATGAGCCTCGCCCCTGCGGCGTACCTGCTGTTCAACCGGGTGATGCGGCACAACCCGGCCGATCCGAACTGGCCCGGTCGGGACCGCTTCGTGCTCTCCGCCGGGCACTCCAGCCTGACGCTGTACATCCAGCTCTTCCTCGCCGGCTACCCGCTCAGCCTGGACGACCTCAAGTCGCTGCGGCAGTGGGGTTCACTCACCCCGGGGCACCCCGAGCACGGGCACACCCCCGGCGTGGAGACCACCACCGGCCCGCTCGGGCAGGGCCTGGGCAACGCCGTCGGCATGGCCATGGCGGCACGGCGCGAGCGCGGCCTGTTCGACCCGGAGGCCGAGGCCGGTGAGTCCGCCTTCGACCACCACATCTGGTGCATCGCCTCCGACGGCGACATCGAGGAGGGCATCAGCCACGAGGCCAGCGCCCTGGCCGGGCACCAGCAGCTGGGCAACCTCTGCGTGATCTACGACGACAACGAGATCTCGATCGAGGACGACACCCGGATCGCGCTGAGCGAGGACGTCGCGGCCCGCTACGCCGCGTACGGCTGGCACGTGCAGACCGTCGACTGGCGCCGCGGCGACGCCGACAAGGGCGACTACCACGAGAACGTCGAGGAGTTGTACCAGGCGCTGCTGGCCGCCAAGGCGGAGACCGCCCGCCCGTCGTTCATCGCGCTGCGCACCATCATCGGCTGGCCGGCACCGAACAAGCAGAACACCGGCAAGATCCACGGCTCGGCGCTCGGCGCCGACGAGGTGGCCGCCACCAAGGAGATCCTCGGCTTCGACCCGGCCGGCTCGTTCGAGGTCACCGAGGAGGTGCTCGGCCACACCCGGTCGGCGCTGCGGCGCGGTGAGGCCGCCCAGCAGGAGTGGACGACCACCTTCGACGCGTGGTCGCAGGCCAACCCGGAGCGCCGCGCCCTCTACGACCGGCTGGCCGGCCGGACGCTGCCCGAGGGTTGGACCGACGCCCTGCCGGAGTTCCCCGCCGACGCCAAGGGTGTCGCCACCCGGGCCGCCTCCGGCAAGGTGCTGGCCGCGCTCGCGCCGGTGCTGCCCGAGCTGTGGGGCGGCTCCGCCGACCTGGCCGAGAGCAACAACACCACGATGAAGGGCGAGCCCTCCTTCGTCCCCAGTCAGTACGCCACCAAGGAGTTCCCCGGCCACGAGTACGGCCGGACGCTGCACTTCGGCATCCGCGAGCACGCCATGGGCGCGATCCTCAACGGCATCGCCCTGCACGGCGGCACCCGCCCGTACGGCGGCACCTTCCTGGTGTTCAGCGACTACATGCGGCCCTCGGTCCGGTTGGCCGCGTTGATGAAGCTGCCGGTGGTCTACGTCTGGACGCACGACTCCATCGGTCTCGGCGAGGACGGCCCGACCCACCAGCCGGTGGAGCACCTGACCGCGCTGCGGGCCATCCCCGGCCTGGACGTGGTCCGCCCGGCCGACGCCAACGAGACCGCCTGGGCGTGGCGGCAGGCGCTGGAGCACACCGACCGGCCGACCGCGTTGGCGCTGAGCCGGCAGGCGCTGCCGACGTTGGACCGTACGCAGCTGGCCGGCGCCGAAGGGGTCGCCAAGGGCGGCTACGTGCTGGCCGAGGCGTCCAACGGCAAGCCCGAGGTGATCATCATCGGTACCGGCTCCGAGGTGCAGCTCTGCCTGACCGCCCGGGAGCGGCTGGAGGCCGACGGCACCCCCACCCGGGTCGTGTCGATGCCCTGCCAGGAGTGGTTCTTCGAGCAGGACGAGGCGTACCGGGAGTCGGTGCTGCCGCGCGGGGTAAAGGCCCGGGTGAGCGTGGAGGCGGGCATCGCGATGTCCTGGCGCGCCATCGTCGGCGACTGCGGCGAGAGCGTCAGCATCGAGCACTACGGCGCGAGCGCGCCGCACTCCGTGCTCTTCGAGCAGTTCGGCTTCACCCCGGACCGGATCGTGGCCGCCGCGCACGCGGCGCAGACCCGGATCGGCGACATCACCGGTTTCACCACCGGCAACTGAGGGAGGCGTTGGCGCACATGACGACCGACAGGCTGGGCGAGCTGACCGCCGCGGGAGTGGCGGTCTGGCTCGACGATCTTTCCCGGGTACGTCTGAACTCCGGCGGGCTGGACCAGCTGCGCCGGGACAAGCACGTGGTCGGGGTCACCACCAATCCGACGATCTTCGCGAAGGCGTTGAGCGACGCCGACACCTACGACTGGCAACTGCGGGACCTGGCCGCCCGGGGTGTCGACGTGGAAGAGGCGGTCCGCATGCTCACCACGTACGACGTGCGGTGGGCCTGCGACGTGATGCGCCCGGCGTACGACGCCAGCGGCGGGGTCGACGGCCGGGTCTCCATCGAGGTGGACCCGCGGCTGGCCCACGAGGCGGAGCGCACCGTGGCCGAGGCCAAGGCGCTGTGGTGGCTGGTCGACCGGCCGAACCTGTTCATCAAGATCCCGGCGACCCAGGACGGCCTGCCGGCGATCACCGCCACGCTGGCCGAGGGGATCAGCGTCAACGTGACGCTGATCTTCGGGCTGGACCGCTACTCCGAGGTGATGGAGGCCTTCCTCGCCGGCATGGAGCAGGCCAAGGCCAACGGCCACGACCTGTCCAAGATCGCCTCGGTGGCGTCGTTCTTCGTCTCCCGGGTCGACAGCGAGGTGGACAAGCGGCTGGAGAAGATCGGCTCGGACGACGCCAAGTCGCTGCGCGGAAAGGCCGCCGTGGCCAACGCCCGGCTGGCGTACGAGCGCTACAGCGAGGTCTTCGGCAGCGACCGCTGGCGGGCCCTGGCCGACGCCGGAGCGCACCCGCAGCGTCCGCTGTGGGCCTCCACCTCGACCAAGAACCCGGACTACCGGGACGTCATCTACGTCGAGGAGCTGATCGCGCCCGGCACGGTCAACACCATGCCGGAGTCGGTCATCCACGCGTACGCCGAGCACGGCGAGACCCACCCGGACACCGTCACCGGCGCGTACGACGACGCCCGGGAGGTCTTCGCCGCGCTGGAGTCGGTGGGCGTGGACCTGGCCGACGTCATCGCCACGTTGGAGCGCGAGGGCGTGGAGAAGTTCGAGACGAGCTGGCAGGAGCTGCTCGACGGCGTCCGCAAGTCGCTGGCCGCCGCCGGTCGGGGCAGCAGCAGTCCCGGCGACGCCGCCCGGGGCAACGCCGACGCCGCCGTGCGTGCCGGCGGAAATGCGTGACGGTGCCGTCGTCCGCAGTACCCACGCCGCCACCTGGACCGGGTGGCGGCGTGGGTCGGTGGTACCACGGGAGCGGTTCACAGGTGGGTAGCTTTCTTCAGACAACCGGTACGGTCGGCGTTGATCTACCGGTGCCCGGAAACCCGTACTCAGTGAGGAGTCGCCGGTGACCGGCGCCCCTGGCCGGTCGGCGACGTCCGCTGCCGCACCAACAGCCGGCCGGGCGGGCGGCGGAACCGGTCCGGCCGGCCGGCGCGGTGGGTCGCTACGGGCATGACGATGGACGACGTGGACGAGCGGAGCGAGGAGGCGGCGTGAACCCGCTGCGCGACCCGCAGGATCGGCGGCTGCCCCGGATCCCGGAGCCGTGCGCTCTGGTGATCTTCGGGGTGACCGGTGACCTGGCCCAGAAGAAACTGCTACCCGCGGTCTACGACCTGGCCAACCGGGGGCTGCTGCCGCCCGGCTTCGTGGTCGTCGGGTTCGCCCGCCGGGACTGGGGCGACGGCGACTTCGCCTCGCTGGCCCGCGAGGCGGCCAAGGCCCACTCCCGGACACCATGGCGGGAGGAGGTGTGGTCACGACTCGAACACAACATCAAGTTCGTCGGTGGGTCGTTCGACGACGACACCGCCTTCGACAACCTCGCGCGGTGCCTGGAAGGCCTGCGCGACAGCCACGGCATCCACGGCAACGCGGCCTTCTACTTCTCCATCCCACCGGCGGCGTTCCCGGTGGTGCTCAAGCAGCTGGCCCGCACCGGCATGGCCGACAACGAGAAGTGCGGCGGCTGGCGCCGGGTGGTGGTGGAGAAGCCGTTCGGCAACGACCTGCCCTCGGCCAAGGCGCTCAACGACCTGGTCGACGACGTCTTCACCCGGCAGGACGTCTTCCGCATCGACCACTACCTGGGCAAGGAGACGGTCCAGAACATCCTCGCGCTGCGCTTCGCCAACAGCCTCTTCGAGCCGCTGTGGAACTCGCAGTACGTCGACTCGGTGCAGATCACCATGGCCGAGGACGTCGGGATCGGCAGCCGGGCCGGCTTCTACGACTCGGTCGGCACCGCCCGTGACGTGTTGCAGAACCACCTGCTGCAACTGCTCGCCCTGGTGGCGATGGAGGAGCCGACCAGCTTCGACGCCGACGAGATCCGGGCCGAGAAGCTCAAGGTGCTCAAGGCCATCACGCTGCCGAAGGACGTCACCCAGGGCACCGTGCGCGGTCAGTACCTGCCCGGCTGGGTCGGCGGGCAGCGGGCCAAGGGGTACCTGGAGGAGGACGGCGTCCCGTCGACGTCGACCACCGAGACGTACGTGGCGGTGCGGCTGGGCATCCAGAACCGCCGGTGGGCGGAGGTGCCGTTCTACATCCGGGCCGGCAAGCGGCTGCCCCGACGGGTCACCGAGGTCGCGGTGATGTTCAAGCAGGCGCCGCACCTGCCGTTCAATCCGGCCGACATGGAGATGCTCGGCAACAACCAGCTGGTGATCCGGGTGCAGCCGGACGAGGGAGTGGTGCTCAAGTTCGGGTCGAAGGTGCCCGGCACCACCATGGAGGTCCGCGACATCGCGATGGACTTCCAGTACGGCGAGGCGTTCACCGAGTCCAGCCCGGAGGCGTACGAGCGGCTGGTGCTGGACGTGCTGATCGGCGACCGGACGCTGTTCCCGGACGCCGCCGAGGTCGAGCAGAGCTGGGCCGTGGTGGACCCGCTGGAGCACGCCTGGGAGGGCACCAGGCCCGAACCCTACCGGTCGGGCGAGTGGGGCCCCCGGGCCGCCGACGAGATGCTGGCCCGCGAGGGCCGCGCCTGGCGGCGGGCGTGAGCGGACGGACCACCGGGCTCGGCAGCGCCGCGCCGCGCGCCGCCGGTGAGCGGAGCGGGGCGGCGACGCGCGGCGCCCGGAGCGAACGAGGCAGGAGGCTGCGGTGATCGGACTGTGGGACACCACCGGCAACGAGGTGGTCAAGGCGCTCGCCGCGGAACGACGCAGCGCGGGCGGAGTGGCCAGCGGCATGGCGCTGACCCTGATCGTGGTGGTGGACGAGAAGCGGGTCCGCGAGGCGGAGGCGGCGGCCACCATCGCCGCGGCCGCGCACCCGTGCCGGCTGCTGGTGGTGGTCCGCTCCGACGTGGACCGGGACCGCAACCGGCTCGACGCCGAGATCGTGGTCGGCGGGCGGCTGGGCCCCTGCGAGGCCGTGGTGATGCGGATGTACGGCCGGCTGGCGCTGCACGCCGAGTCCGTGGTCATGCCGTTGCTGGTGCCGGACGTACCGGTGGTGACCTGGTGGCACGGTGAGCCGCCGGAGGAGATCGCCACCGACTTCCTCGGCGTGGTCGCCGACCGGCGGATCACCGACTCCGCGCAGGCCGCCGACCCGATCGCGGCGCTACGGCAGCGGGCCCGCGACTACGTCTCCGGTGACACCGACCTCGCCTGGACCAGGATCACGCCGTGGCGCACCCTGGTGGCCGGCGCTTTCGACACCACGGACGCGCAGCTCACCGAGGCCGTGGTGGTCGCGCCGCCGACCGACCCGACCGCCGCGCTGATGCGGGGCTGGCTGCGCAGCCGGCTCGGCATCAAGCCACGCTGGGACCGGGCCCGCGAGTTTCCCCGGATGCGGGAGGTCCAGTTGCGCTGCGGCAACGGCGACGAGTTGACGCTGACCCGGGAGGACAGCGTGGCCACGTTCCGGCGTACCGGCCAGGAGGATCGGATCCTGCCGCTGGTGCGTCGGCCCCTCGGCGACGAGCTGGCCGAGGAGCTGCGCCGGCTCGGCCCCGACCAGGTGTACGCGGAGGCGTTGGGCGCCTTCGCCGGGCTGGCCAACCTGGACCGGCGGCCCAGCCAGCGGGTGCACGTCTGGAAGGACCCGGCCACCGCCCAGCGGGCCGAGGCCGGCGTCACCGCGCACGCCACCACGCACACCGGCTCCTGACTTCCCACCCCCCACGGCACGCACGACACCGACCGCCCCGCGGTCGCGGAAGGACACCATGAGTGAGGCGAGTGTCGCCGTCCACGCCGACGCCGACCTGCTGGCGCAGGCGGTCGCGGCCCGACTGGTGGTGCGGCTGCTCGACGCCCAGGCCGCTCGCGGCCAGGCGTCGGTGGTGCTCACCGGCGGTCGGATCGCCGCGGCGGTCTACCGGGCGGTGGGCGCACTGCCCGCCCGGGACGCGGTCGACTGGTCCCGGGTCGACTTCTGGTGGGGCGACGAACGGTTCCTGCCCGCCGGTGACCCGGAGCGCAACGAGACCCAGGCCCGCGCGGCGTTGCTCGACGCGCTGCCGGTGGACCCGGCCCGGGTGCACGCCATGCCGGCCTCGGACGGCGGCGCCGACCCGGAGGAGGCCGCCGCCCGGTACGCCGCCGAACTCGCCCGGGCGGCCCGGCCCGGCACCGCCGTGCTGCCCCACTTCGACGTGCTGATGCTCGGCGTCGGCGAGGACGGGCACGTCGCCTCGGTCTTCCCGGAACACCCGGTGCACTACGAGAGCCGACCGGTGAGCGCGGTGCGGGGCAGCCCGAAGCCCCCACCGGTACGCGTCACCCTCACCCTCCCGGCGATCAACACCGCCGAGGAGGTGTGGCTGGTGGCCGGTGGTGGCGACAAGGCCCACGCGGTCGGCATGGCGCTGGCCGGTGCCGGACCGGTGCAGGTGCCGGCGGCCGGTGTGCAGGGCGTCGGGCGTACCCTCTGGCTGCTCGACCGGGCCGCGGCGGCCGACCTGCCGGCCCGCTTCCGCAGCCTGCGCTGACGCGACCGGCGGCGGGCCCGACGCTACGACCGGCCGCGACGCTGACGCAGCGCGGCGAGCGCCTCGGCGAGGATCGCCTCGCCCTCGGCGTCGGTACGCCGTTCCTTCACGTACGCCAGATGGGTCTTGTACGGCTCGGCCCGGGTCCGGCCGGGCGGATCCTGGGCGTCCTGGCCGGCGGGGAGCCCGCAGCGGGGGCAGTCCCAGACCGTCGGGGCCGCCACGTCGGCGACGATCCGGATGTCGGTGCGGTGCCCGTTGCGGCACCAGTAGCTGACCGACCGGCACGGGACCGGCTGGTGACGCTCGGGGGGACGTGGGGGCGCGGACCCGACGCGGGCGCCCCGGATGACGTGGCCGTTCGGCACGGCGCTGACTCCTGTCGTCGGAGGGGACCGCCGTCGGGGGGTGGACGGCGGGCGACGCGGTGCAGCGGGTGAAACGGACTGCGCGCGGCCCGTCGAGTGACGGACCGCGCGCAGATTGTACGCCTCGGGGGTCGGATCAGACGCCCGTGCCCACCTCGAGCCGGAGCCAGAGACCGAGCCCGATGATGCAGGCGAACCAGACGATGCCCACCAGCACGGTGTAGCGGTCCAGGTTCTTCTCGGCCACCGACGAGCCGGCCAGGCTGGAGCTGACCCCACCGCCGAACATGCTGGACATCCCACCGCCCTTGCCGCGGTGCAGCAGGATGAGCAGGGTGAGCAGGACGCTCGTGATGACCAGCAACACGATCAACGTGTAGGCGAACCAGATCGGCATGGCGGGGGTCAGTCCTCTCGTTACGATCCTCGCCCGGGCAGTTCGGGCACGGCGGCACCGACCGGCGGACGGGCGGAGTCAAGGATAGCGAGCGATCAGCCGGTGATGTGCTCCGGGAACCGGCAGATCTTCGCGAACTCCTCGGCGTCCAGGCTGGCGCCGCCCACCAGGGCGCCGTCCACGTCCGGCTGGGCCATGATCGAGGCGACGTTCGACGACTTGACCGAGCCGCCGTAGAGGATCCGTACGCCGTCGGCGGTGGCCTGGTCCACGGTCTCGGCCAGCCGGGCCCGCAGCGCGCCACACACCTCCTGGGCGTCCTCCGGGGTGGCCGTCTTGCCGGTGCCGATCGCCCAGACCGGCTCGTACGCGACCACCACCCGGAGGACCTGCTCCGGGCTGAGCCCCTTGAGGGCGGCGTCGAGCTGGTCGGTGCAGTGCGCCACGTGGGTGCCCTGCTCCCGGACGTCGAGCCCCTCCCCCACGCAGAGGATCGGGGTGAGCCCGTGGGTCAGCGCCGCCTGCACCTTGGCGCCCACCAATGCGTCGTCCTCGCGGTGGTACTGCCGCCGCTCGGAGTGGCCGACCGCCACGTACGTGCAGCCGAGCTTGGCCAGCATCGCGCCGGAGATCTCCCCGGTGTACGCACCGGAGGCGTGCGGCGACAGGTCCTGCGCGCCGTAGCCGATGAGCAGCTTGTCACCCTCCACGACCGTCTGCACCGTGCGCAGGTCGGTGAACGGCGGCAGCACCACCGTCTCCACCTCGGTCAGCTGCTTCTCGGTGAGGCTGGCCGCCAGCTTCTGCACCAGCAGGTTCGCCTCGAGGTGGTTGAGGTTCATCTTCCAGTTGCCGGCCATCAGCGGCCGGCGGGGGGCGCTCGCCATCAGTTCTCCAGGGCCGCGATGCCGGGGAGGGTCTTGCCCTCCAGGTACTCCAGGGACGCGCCACCGCCGGTGGAGATGTGCCCGAAGGACTTCTCGTCCAGCCCCAGGGCCCGCACCGCGGCGGCCGAGTCACCACCACCGACCACGCTGAACGCGTCGGCACCGGCGATCGCCTCGGCCACCCCACGGGTGCCGTGCGCGAAGGCGGGCATCTCGAACACGCCCATCGGGCCGTTCCAGAAGATCGTCCGGGCGCCCTTCAGTGCGGCGGCGAACCCCGCCACGGTCTTCGGGCCCACGTCCAGCCCCACCCGCTTGCTGGGGATGCCGTCCGCCGGCACGGTGTCGTGCGCGGCGTCCGGGGCGAAGGCGTCGGCGGCCACCACGTCGACCGGGAGCATGATCTTGCCCCCGGAGCGCTCCAGCAGGTTGCGGCAGGTCTCCACCATCTCGGCCTCCAGCAGGGAGGAGCCGACCTCGTGGCCCTGGGCCTTGAGGAAGGTGAAGCACATGCCACCACCGATGAGCAGCCGGTCGACCGTCGGCAGCAGCGCCTCGATCACCGCGAGCTTGTCGGAGACCTTCGACCCGCCGAGCACCACCACGTACGGCCGCTCCGGGTCACCGGTGAGCTGCGACAGCACCTCCACCTCGCGCAGCACCAGCCGGCCGGCGTAGTGCGGCAGCCGGGCCGGCACGTCGTGGACGCTCGCGTGCTTGCGGTGCACCGCGCCGAACGCGTCGTCGACGTAGCTGTCGCCGAGGGCGGCGAGCTGGTCGGCGAAGGCGCCCCGCTCGGCGTCGTCCTTGCTGGTCTCCCCCTTGTTGAAGCGGAGGTTCTCCAGCAGCGCCACCTCGCCGTCGGCGAGCGCCGCCACCGTCGCCTGGGCCGACTCGCCGACCGTGTCGGTGGCGAAGTGCACCGCCGTGCCGAGCAGCTCACCGAGCCGCCCGGCGACCGGGGCGAGGCTGAACTGCGGGTCCGGCGCACCCTTCGGCCGGCCCAGGTGGGAGCAGACGACGACCTTGGCACCGGCCTCGGTCAACGCGCCGAGGGTCGGCAGCACCGCCCGGATCCGACCGTCGTCGGTGATCGCACCCGTCTGCTTGTCGAGCGGGACGTTCAGGTCGGCGCGCACCAGCACGCGCCGACCCGAGACCCCCTCGGCGAGCAGGTCGTCGAGGTTACGGATGCTCACAGCGACGAACCAACCAGCTTCACCAGGTCGACCAGGCGGTTGGAGTAGCCCCACTCGTTGTCGTACCAGCCCACGACCTTCACCTGGTTGCCGATGACCTTGGTCAGCGGCGCGTCGAAGATGCACGACGCCGGGTCGGTGACGATGTCGGCGGAGACGATCGGGTCCTCGTTGTAGGTCAGGATGCCCCGCAGCGGGCCCTCGGCGGCGGCCTTCAGCGCGGCGTTGACCTCGTCCACCGAGGTCTCC
The DNA here is from genome assembly GCF_036689795.1 of Micromonospora palythoicola. Taxonomy (NCBI): domain Bacteria; kingdom Bacillati; phylum Actinomycetota; class Actinomycetes; order Micromonosporales; family Micromonosporaceae; genus Micromonospora; species Micromonospora palythoicola. The sequence continues at coordinate 20,929 of NZ_JBAGKI010000064.1, forward strand.
CGACCGACGGTGACGGTGAGGTCGGTGGCGGAGCCGGTCGGGATCGGCACCCGCAGCGCGTACCCGTCGAGCTTGCCCTTGAGGTCCGGCAGCACCAGGCCGATGGCCTTCGCGGCGCCGGTCGAGGTCGGCACGATGTTCAGCGCGGCGGCCCGGGCCCGGCGCAGGTCCTTGTGCGGCGCGTCCTGGAGGTTCTGGTCCTGGGTGTACGCGTGGATGGTGGTCATCAGACCCTGCTGGATGCCGAACGTGTCGTGCAGGACCTTCGCCATCGGCGCCAGGCAGTTGGTGGTGCAGGAGGCGTTCGAGATGATGTTGTGCTTCGCCGGGTCGTACTGGCCGTCGTTGACGCCCATCACGACCGTGACGTCCTCGTTCTTCGCCGGAGCGGAGATGATGACCTTCTTGGCCCCGCCGTCGATGTGCGCCTTGGCCTTGGTGGCGTCGGTGAAGAAGCCGGTCGACTCGATGACCACGTCCGCGCCGACGTCGCCCCACGGCAGCGCCGCCGGGTCCTTCTCGGCGTACGCCTTGATGGACTTGCCGCCGACGGTGATCTCGTCGGCGGTGGCCTTGACCTCCTGCGGGAGGCGACCCAGGATGCTGTCGTACTTGAGCAGGTGGGCGAGCGTCGCGTTGTCGGTCAGGTCGTTGACGGCCACGACCTCGACGTCAGCGCCGGACGCCAGCACTGCCCGGAAGAAGTTACGGCCGATACGGCCGAAGCCGTTGATGCCAACCCGGATGGTCACAGGTCCCATCTCCTCGCGTTCTGGTCCGCCGGCGTGGAGACCCTCGGCCGGCGAAGTGGTGTGCGCCGACCGTTGGAGCCGGCCGTTGACGGTTCATCCCGGCCACCTCGCCGCGGTCCGAGGGACCTGACCGCCGTCGAGGCGGTGGGTACGGCGGGGAGCACCGGTGCCGGCCCCCTTGCCGTACGCAGCGACCATATCCGAGCGCGCTGAGCCACGCTGCGGCGGGTGGTCGCCCCACCGTCCTATCAGACCACGAGCATGTCGGGCGTGACGGCCGCTTCGGTATCCGGGATGCCGAGGTCGCGGGCCCGCTTGTCGGCCAACGCCAGCAACCGGCGGATCCGTCCGGCGATGGCGTCCTTGGTCAGCGGCGGGTCGGCCAGCGCGCCCAGCTCCTCCAGGGACGCCTGCCGGTGCTCCAGCCGCAGCCGGCCGGCCGAGGTCAGGTGCTCCGGCGCGTCGTCGGCGAGGATCTCCAACGCCCGGGTCACCCGGGCCGCCGCGGCGACCGCCGCCCGGGCCGACCGGCGCAGGTTGGCGTCGTCGAAGTTCGCCAACCGGTTGGCCGTCGCCCGCACCTCGCGCCGGACCCGGCGCTCCTCCCACGCCAGCACGCTGGAGTGCGCACCGATGCGGGTGAGCAGCGCGGCGATCGCGTCGCCGTCCTTGACCACCACCCGGTCGACGCCGCGGACCTCCCGGTTCTTGGCGGTGATGCCCAGCCGCCGGGCCGCGCCGACCAGGGCCAGCGCCGACTCCGGTCCCGGGCAGGTGATCTCCAGGGCGCTGGAGCGACCCGGTTCGGTCAACGAGCCGTGCGCCATGAACGCGCCCCGCCAGGCGGACACCGCGCAGCAGACGCTGGCGGCGACGACGTGCGGCGGCAGCCCGCGTACCGGCCGGCCACGCACGTCGAGTAGCCCGGTCTGCCGGGCCAGGGCCTCGCCGTCCTTGACCACCCGGACGATGAAGTGGCTGCCCTTGCGCAGCCCGCCGGAGGCGAGCACATGGATCTCGCTCGGATAGCCGTAGACCTCGGCGATCTCGCGCCGCAACCGCCGGGCCACCGCGCCGGTGTCGAGCTCGGCCTCCACCACCACCCGCCCGGACACGATGTGCAGCCCACCGGCGAACCGCAGCAGCGCCGCCATCTCCGCCCGCCGGCAGCAGGGCTTGGGCACGTCGACCCGACTCAGCTCGTCCTTGACCGCCGCCGTCATCGCCATTGTGCGTCCCCTCACGGACCGGTTCCGGCGTGTCGCCGGAGATTACGTACGTGTCTAACGATCGGCGCCCAGTACAGGCACCAGGGCGGCGCCCAGAGCAGCCGGATCATGACGGGGAGTGCCGTCGTCGACCGCGACGGGAGCGAGGACCAGCCGGGCTCCCAGGGATTCTGCCGCACCGTGGACCGGTTCGGGGTCACCGACCGCCTTGGCGTCGGCGAGCACGAAGTCGACCGTCAGCTCCGGCAGGTACCAGCGCAGCGCCGCCAGGTGGTCGGCGACCGAGAGACCGAGCGTCTCCTTCTCGGCGGCGAGGTTGAGAGTGACCAGTCGCCGAGCCGGGCTGGCCAGGATCGCGGCGGCCAGTTGCGGCACCAGCAGGTGCGGCAACACGCTCGTGTACCAGCTGCCCGGCCCGAAGATCAGCCAGTCGGCGGCACCGATCGCGGCGACCGCCTCCGCGCACGCCGCCGGCGCCTGCGGGGTGAGCCGCAGCGACTCGACCCGCCCGGTGGTGACCGCGACCTGGTGCTGTCCGCGTACGGTGCACACGTCGTCGGGGCGTACCGGGTCGACCCCGCGTACCCGGGCCTCGATGTCGACCGGCTGGCGGGACATCGGCAGCACCCGGCCGACCGAGCCGAGCATCGCCCCGGCGTGCTCCAGCGCCGCCACCGGGTCGCCGAGCAGCTCCATCAGCCCGCAGAGCACCAGGTTGCCCACCGCGTGCCCGGCCAGCCCGTCGGTCCGGCCATCCGCCGCCAGCTCGGCGAAGCGGTGTTGGAACAGTCCCGCGCTGCGCCGGGTCGCGGGATGGTCGCCGGCCAGTGCCACCAGCGCCTGGCGCAGGTCACCCGGGGGCAGCCCACCCCGTTCGGCCCGCAGCCGGCCACTTGAGCCGCCGTCGTCGCCGACGGTCACCACCGCTGTGATGTCCAGATCCAGCTCCGGGGCGCACCGACGCAGTGCCCGCAGCGAGGCGGACAGGCCGTGCCCGCCGCCGAAGGCCACCACCCGGATCGTCATTCCCGCCCCAGGTCGCGGTGCTGGGCGTTGGCGGCCAGCCCGGCGCGACGCAGTCGGGCGGCCAGCTCCTCGGCGATCGCCACGCTGCGGTGCTTGCCGCCGGTGCAGCCGACCGCCACGGTCAGGTACCGCTTGCCCTCGCGCTCGAAGCCGGCCGTGGTGGCGTTCACCAGGTCCGCGTACGCGTCGACGAAGGCGTCCGCGCCCTCCTGTCCCAACACGTACGCGCTGACCGCCTCCTCGCGCCCGGTGTGCTCGCGCAGTTCGGGCACCCAGTAGGGGTTGGGCAGGAACCGGGCGTCCATCACGAAGTCGGCGTCCGGCGGCAGGCCGTACTTGAAGCCGAAGGAGATCACCGTGAGCCGCAGCCGGCGGGCGTCCTCCCCGCCGAACAGCTCCTCGACCCGGCGACGCAACTGGTTCACGTTGAGGTGGCTGGTGTCGATGATCACGTCGGCCTGGTCGCGGGCCTCCTCCAGCAGGCCCCGCTCGACGGCGATGCCGTCGGCGAGCCGGCCGTCGCCCTGCAACGGATGCGAGCGGCGCACGCTCTCGAACCGGCGGATCAGCACCTCGTCGTCCGCGTCGACGAAGACCACCCGGGGGGCGTAGCCCCGCTCCTTCAGCTCCCGGATCGCCTCGGCCAGATCCGTGGAGAAGGCCCGGGAGCGCACGTCCAGCACCATCGCGGTACGCCGGGCCGCTCCGCCCGCCTTCACCGCCAGCTCGGCCATGTCCAGCAGCAGCGCCTGCGGCAGGTTGTCGACGACGTAGAAGCCCACGTTCTCCAGGGCCCGGGCCACGGTGCTGCGCCCCCCACCGGACAGCCCGGTGACCACGACCAGGGTGGTGTCCGTCTCGGCGGTCGCCCCGGTCTGCTCACCGGGTACGCCCGCGCGGTGACCGGTCGTGTGCGCCTCGCCCACCCGTCAACCCCTCCATCGGTGCTGCCCCGGTCGATCCCGACCGGGCACGGTCAAGCAGCGACTCTAGCTCGCCCGTGTCGGGCTCCGTGGGAGGCACCGCCGCCGCGCTGATCCCACCACCGGCCGCTGTCGTCGGGCCGCCCAGTGCACGCCAGCGCTCCGGTTCCCGCCGCCGCCCATGTCTCGCCACGCGCCCTTTGCTCTGCTTCAACCAGCGCAACAGTCCGCGGGCTGAACCGTTGCGCCCGGTGCAGCAGAGCACGGGAGAGGAGGCTGGTCGTGTCGGCTGACCGACGGCGCGTGACGCGTGACGCGGCTATCCTCCGGCCATGGGCAGGCACGGGGCGCGGCTGCGCTGGGTGGTGGCGCTCGTGTCCGTCACGGTCGCCGTGCTGGCCACAGTGCACCGTTACGTCGACCGCGAACGGGAGTGGGCCGACGGCGGCGACACCCTGGCGGTGACCGTCCAGGCCAGCCTGCCAGAGCCGGACGGTGTGGCGGACGCGGTCGTCGCGTTCGGCTGGCCCGAGCCGGCGGACAACGTCATCGGCGACCCCGGCAGACAGTCGGTCGTGTTGCGGCTGCGCTGGTCGGGGCCGCCCCGAAAGGGCCACTACCAGGTCATCCTGCTCGACTCCCGGGTGGAACCCGCCCGGGTGGTGCAGCCCTACGCCGGCTGGGACGCCGACGGCGGCACCGGTTCCAACTGGGCCGGAGCGTACGACGTGCTGGCCGACCGCTACCCCTGGCTCGCCGACACCGCCACCCGCGAGGAGCCCGAGGGCACGTTCACCACCCCCGGCAACGTCGGCGCGGTGGGCACCCGCGCGACGGCCGACGGCAGCCTGATCGCCGTCTTCCGGCTGGTGCCCGGCGCCCTGCCGCTGACCGACCCGTCGCGCCTGGCGGTGGCGTTCTGCTACGTCGATCCCGACGGCGACGTCCGCTGGGCCAAGCGCGTGCCGGTCCCGCCGGCCCGATGACCCGCCCCGCTCGAACTGTGGCAGCGCAGGTGGTCGACACGCCGAGCCGACAGCACCGGAACTGCCACGCATCGAACGGGAGAATCGGCCGCTCGTAGAATTCCCGGATGGTTTCCCCCGCCGACGTGAGCGTCACCGACCTGGCCAGCTCCGACGCCCCGACCGGGGAGAAGGTGACCGTGGCGCTGGACGTGCTGCGCCGGGTCTTCGGGTACGACTCGTTCCGGGGTTTCCAGCGCGAGGTCATCGACCACGTGGTGGCCGGCGGGGACGCGCTGGTGCTGATGCCGACCGGCGGCGGCAAGTCGCTGTGCTACCAGATCCCGGCCCTGGTGCGCGACGGCGTCGCCGTGGTGATCTCGCCACTGATCGCGCTGATGCAGGACCAGGTCGACGCGCTGACGGCGGTCGGGGTGCGGGCCGGTTTCCTCAACTCGACCCTCGACCCGGACACCCGCCGGCTGGTCGAGGCGGAGTTCGTGGCCGGCGAGATCGACCTGCTCTACCTCGCGCCGGAGGCGCTGGCCAGCCGGGGCACGCTGAACCTGCTGGACCGGGGGCGGATCGGCCTGTTCGCCATCGACGAGGCGCACTGCGTGTCGCAGTGGGGTCACGACTTCCGGCCGGACTACCTGAACCTGTCGATGCTGCACGAACGCTGGCCGGGCGTACCCCGCATCGCGCTGACCGCCACGGCGACCAGCGCGACCCGGTCCGAGATCGCCACCCGGCTGAGCCTCACCGAGGCACGGCACTTCGTGGCCAGCTTCGACCGGCCCAACATCCAGTACCGGATCGTGCCGAAGCGGGAGCCGCGCAAGCAGTTGCTCGCCCTGCTGCGCGACGAACATCCCGGCGAGGCGGGCATCGTCTACTGCCTGTCCCGGGCCTCGGTGGAGAAGACCGCCGAGTTCCTGGTCGCCAACGGCATCGACGCGCTGCCGTACCACGCCGGTCTGGACGCCGGCACCCGCGCCGCCAACCAGCAGCGCTTCCTGCGCGCCGACGGCGTGGTGATGGTGGCGACGATCGCCTTCGGGATGGGTATCGACAAGCCCGACGTGCGGTTCGTCGCCCACCTCGACCTACCCAAGTCGGTCGAGGGCTACTACCAGGAGACCGGCCGCGCCGGCCGCGACGGGTTGCCGTCGACCGCCTGGCTGGCGTACGGGCTGCAGGACGTGGTGCAGCAGCGGAAGATGATCGACACCTCCGAGGGCGACCTGGCCCACCGGCGCAACCTCGCCGCCCACCTCGACGCGATGCTGGCGCTCTGCGAGACGGTCCGCTGCCGCCGGGCGCAGCTGCTGGAGTATTTCGGCGAGCCGGCCACCGGCGGCTGCGGCAACTGCGACACCTGCCTGGAGCCACCGGAGTCCTGGGACGGCACGGTGGCCGCGCAGAAGCTGCTCTCCACCGTCTTCCGGTTGGACCGGGAACGCAACCAGCGGTTCGGTGCCGGGCACTGCGTCGACATCCTGCTGGGCCGCGCCACCGACAAGATCACCCAGCATCGGCACGACTCGCTCACCGTGTTCGGCATCGGCGCGGAGCTGAGCGAGGCGGAGTGGCGCGGCGTGGTCCGGCAACTGCTCGCCGAGGGGCTGCTCGCCGTCGAGGGCGACTACGGCACGCTGGCGCTCACCGACGCCAGTGCCGAGGTGCTCGGCCGGCGGCGCACCGTCATGCTGCGCCGCGAGGCGGCCCGCCCGGCGAAGGCGGCCAAGCCGCGGGGCGCGGCCACCGTGGTCGCCGAGCTGCCGGCGGAGGCGGCCGGCACGTTCGAACGGCTGCGGGCCTGGCGGGCGGCCACCGCCAAGGAGCAGGGCGTACCCGCGTACGTCATCTTCCACGACGCGACGCTGCGCCAGATCGCCGCCGACGCGCCGTCGTCGCTGGCCGAGCTGTCCCGGATCAGCGGCGTCGGGGAGAACAAGCTGGCCCGCTACGGCGAGCAGCTCCTCGGAGTGCTCGCCGACGCCGCCTGAGGTGACCGCCCACCCTCGTCAAGATCCGCGCAACCTCTCAAGATCCGCGCAACTTCGGGGATGTTGCTGGCTCAGGCGCCGTGGAGACCGCAACATCCCCGAAGTTGTCAGCTGGCGGGAGGTTCGGGGGTGTGGAGGGCGGCCAGGATCGCCTCGGCGGTGCGGTGGCCGACGCCGGGGACCTCGGTGATCTCCTCGACGGTGGCGGCCGAGAGGCGTTTCAGCGAGCCGAAGTGACGCAGCAGCGCCTTGCGGCGTACCTCGCCGAGGCCGGGGACGTTGTCCAACGCCGAGGTGGTCATCCGCTTGGAGCGGCGCTGCCGGTGGAAGGTGATGGCGAAGCGGTGCGCCTCGTCGCGTACCCGTTGCAGCAGGTAGAGCCCCTCGGAGGCGCGCGGCAGGATGACCGGGAAGTCGTCGTCGGGCAGCCAGACCTCCTCCAGCCGCTTGGCCAGCCCGCACAGCGCCACGTCGTCGATGCCCAGCTCGGCGAGGGCCTGCGCGGCGGCGGCGACCTGCGGCGCTCCGCCGTCGACCACCACCAGCTGCGGCGGGTACGCGAACCGCCGCGGCCGTCCGGTGGTCGGGTCGACAAGCGCGCCGATGCGCGGCTCGTCGCCGCCGTCGACGACGTCTACGTCACCGTCGCCTGCGTCGACGACGGCCGGCGTGGTGCCGAGCACGTCGGTGCCGGCGACGGCCGGCTCGCGGTCAACGGCGGCGCGGTCAGCGGCGGCGGCCGGGGCGGCCAGTTCGGCGGCGGATTCGACACCCGCCTCACCGGTCTCGGCGCGGGCGTCGAGGTAGCGGGCGAAGCGGCGGCGCAGCACCTCGGACATCGCCGAGAGGTCGTCGGTGGCGCCCCGGATGATGAACCGGCGGTACTCGCTCTTGCGGGGTAGCCCGTCCTCGAAGACGACCATGCTCGCCACCACGTCGGTGCCCTGGATCTGCGAGATGTCGAAACACTCGATGCGCAGCGGCGCCGTCCGCAGGCCGAGCGCCTCGGTGATCTCGTCGAGGGCCTTGCTGCGGGTGGTGAGGTCACCGGCCCGCTTGAGCTTGTGCCGGGCCAGGGCGTCCTTGGCGTTGCGTTCCACCGTCTCCATCAGGGCCCGCTTGTCACCGCGCTGCGGCACCCGCAGGGACACCCGGCCACCCCGGTGGGTGGAGAGCCAGTCGGCCAGGGCGTCGGCGTCGGCGGGCAGCTCGGGCACCAGCAGCTCCCGTGGCACGTCGGCCTCGCCGTGCTCGCCGCCGTAGACCTGCGTGCAGAAGTGGTGGACCAGGTCGCCGGTGGTCAGCTCCTCGGTCTTCTCCACCACCCAACCGCGCTGGCCGCGTACCCGGCCGCCGCGGACGTGGAAGACCTGGACCGCGGCTTCGAGCGGATCGTCGGCGAAGGCCACCACGTCGGCGTCGGTGCCGTCGCCGAGCACCACGGTCTGCTTCTCCATCGCCCGGCGCAGCGCGGCGACGTCGTCGCGCAGCCGGGCCGCCCGCTCGAACTCCAACTGCTCGCTGGCCTCGGTCATCTCGCGTTCCAGCTTGCGGACCATGGTGTCGGTGCGCCCGGCCATGAAGTCGCAGAAGTCGTCGACGATCTCGCGGTGCCGCTCGGCGGAGACGCTGCCGACGCAGGGGGCCGAGCACTTGCCGATGTAGCCCAGCAGGCAGGGCCGGCCGACCTGACCGGCCCGCTTGAACACCCCGGCGGAGCAGGTGCGGGCCGGGAAGACGCGCAGCAGCAGGTCGAGCGTCTCGCGGATTGCCCAGGCGTGCGAGTACGGCCCGAAGTAGCGCACCCCCTTGCGCTTGGCCCCGCGCATCACCTGGAGCCGTGGGTACTCCTCGTCGAGGGTCACCGCCAGGTAGGGGTAGGACTTGTCGTCACGGTAGCGGACGTTGAACCTCGGGTCGTACTGCTTGATCCAGAGGTATTCGAGCTGGAGCGCCTCGACCTCGGTGCCGACCGTGACCCAGTCCACCGCCTCGGCGGTGGTGACCATCTGCCGGGTGCGCTGGTGCAGCCCCCACAGGTCGGCGAAGTAGGAGTTGAGCCGGCTGCGCAGGTTCCTCGCCTTGCCCACGTAGATGACCCGGCCGGTGCCGTCGTAGAAGCGGTAGACCCCCGGTGCCTCGGGAATCGTGCCCGGCGCGGGACGGTAGGTCGACGGATCAGCCACACTCCGAGACTAGTCGCCACCCCCGACAGCCCGAATCATCCCCGGATGACCGGTTACGGTGCGGACCGGCGCCGCCTCGATCGATACCTTCCAATCTCGGGCACGGCGGCCTACCATCCAGTAACCGAATGTTCTTCATGTAATGATCCCGTCCGATGGCCCCCGTCCACAGAGGATCGCCATGACCGGTCACACCCCCACCCGCCGGCTGCTCGCCGTCGCCGCGACCGCCACCGCCGTCGCCGCCCTGCTCGTCGCGGCCCCGACCACCGCCACCGCGACCACCGTCCCGACCGAGCACGCGGGGAGCGCCCGCGCGTCGACCGTCGCGAGTGTCTTCGCCGCCGACGACTACTGCCTGGGCGAATGCTCGGAGATCCTGCCGCCCGGCCAGAACGGCAACGCCACCCTCGTCGAGATCCTCGGCAACCAGGCCTTCGGTACCCTGCCCCGGCACTCCGCCGACCAGCTCGGCAGGTACGCCGACCTCGTCTACGGCTACGCCGGCCTGCGCGAGGACCAGATCGACACCTTCTTCCACGACGCCTCCTTCGGCGTCGCGCCCAGCCAGGTGGAACGCGACTACTCACCCCGCGCGGACGTACGCATCCTGCGGGACCGGGCCACCGGTGTCCCGCACATCACCGGCACCACCCGCGCCGGGACCATGTTCGGCGCCGGTTACGCCGGGGCCGAGGACCGGCTGTTCACCATGGACCTGCTGCGGCACGTCGGCCGGGGCACCCTGACGCCGTTCGCGGGCGGGGCACCCGGCAACCGGGCGTTGGAGCAGAGCGTCTGGCGCACCTCCCCGTACACCGAGGCCGACCTGACCGCGCAGGTCGCCGCGCTGCGCGGCAAGGGTGAGCGCGGTGAGCAGCTCTACACCGACGTGCAGGAGTACATCGCCGGGATCAACGCCTACATCCGCACCTGCATGGCCAACCGCAACTGCCCCGGCGAGTACGTGCTCACCGGGCATCTCGACGCGATCACCAACGCCGGTGGGCCGGAACCGTTCGTGCTGACCGACCTGGTCGCCATCGCCGGTGTGGTCGGTGGCCTGTTCGGTGGCGGGGGCGGCACGGAGATGCAGTCCGCGCTGGTCCGCATCGCCGCCCGGGCCAGGTTCGGCCCGGTCGAGGGCGACCGGGTGTGGCAGGGCTTCCGGGGTCAGAACGACCCGGAGACCGTGCTGACCCTGCACGACGGACAGAGCTTCCCGTACGGCGACGCCTCCCCCGACGCGCCGAGCGTGGTGCTGCCGGACGCCGCCTCGGCCCGGGTCGAGCCGGTCGTCACCGAGCCGACCGGCTCCGCCACCACCACCGGCTCGGACAGCGCCTCGGAATTGGCCGCCGCGCTGTCCGGGCTGACCATCGACCCGGCGCACCGGGGCATGTCCAACGCGGCGGTGATCTCCGCCGAGCACTCCACCAGCGGGCATCCGGTGGCGGTCTTCGGGCCGCAGACCGGCTACTTCTCCCCCCAACTGCTGATGGTCCAGGAGTTGCAGGGTCCGGGCATCAGCGCCCGTGGCGCCGCCTTCGCCGGGTTGAACCTGTACGTCCTGCTCGGCCGGGGCCAGGACTACGCCTGGAGCGCCACCTCCTCCGTGCACGACATCACCGACACCTACGCGGTGCCGCTCTGCGTACCCGGCGGTGGCACCCCGACGCTGGGCAGCGACCACTACCTGTTCCGGGGGCAGTGCCTGGCGATGGAGGAGCTGTCCCACGTCAACCGGTGGCGCCCGACCGTCGCCGACGGCACCGCCGCCGGGTCGTACAAGCTCGTCGCCTGGCGTACGAAGCTCGGGCTGGTGGCGTGGCGGGGCACCGTCGGCGGGGTGCCGCACGCCTTCACGAAGCTGCGCTCCACCTACGGGCGGGAGGCCGACTCCGCGATCGGCTTCCAGATGTACAACGACCCGACCCAGATGGGCTCGGCGGCGGCGTTCCGCACCTCGGCGAACAACGTCGAGTACGCGTTCAACTGGTTCTACGTCAACTCCACCGAGTCGGCGTACTTCAACTCCGGGCTCAACCCGCTACGGGCGTCCGGAAGCAACCCGAGCCTGCCGATGAAGGCCGAGCGGGCGTACGAGTGGCAGGACTTCGACCCGGAGACCGGCACCGCCCGGTACGCGCCGGCGTCGGCCCACCCGCAGTCGGTGAACCAGGACTACTACGTCAGCTGGAACAACAAGCAGGCCAAGGACTTCGGTGCCGCCGACGGCAACTTCAGCTTCGGCGCCGTGCACCGCGGTGACCTGCTGGACAAGCCGGTGAAGGCGGCACTCGCGGCGGGCCGCACCTTCGACCGGGCCTCGCTCACCGAGCTGGTGCAGCGGGCCGGGCTCACCGACCTGCGCGGCGCCGAGGTGCTCGGCGAGCTGCTCCGGGTACTGGAGAGTCAACCGGTCACCGACGCCGCCCTGGCCACCGAGATCGCCCGGCTCAAGGCGTGGCGGCAGGCCGGCGCGCTACGCGTGGAGACGGCCAGCGGCAGCAGGGTCTACCAGCACGCCGAGGCGATCCGGACCCTCGACGCGTGGTGGCCGCTGCTGGTCCGGGGCATGTTCCGGGCCCCGCTCGGCGCGGAGCTGTACCAGTCCCTGGTCAACACCCTTCAGGTCAACGAGTCACCCTCCGGCCACCAGCAGGGCGACGTGTCGAACCTGCCGTCGTCGGCGAACAGCGCCCAGACGCACAAGGGCTCGGCCTTCCAGTACGGGTGGTGGGGTTGGGTCGACCGGGACCTGCGGGCCGTCCTGGGTGACCCGGTGGCCGGTGGGCCGGGGCGTACCTTCTGCGGCGACGGCGACCTCGCCGCCTGCCGGCAGATCCTGCTCGACACCCTGCGCACGGCGGCGACCACACCGGCCACGCAGACCTATCCGGGTGACGAGACCTGCGCCGCCGGTGACCAGTGGTGCGCCGACGCCATCGTCCAGTCGCCGCTGGGCGGCATCAAGCACGCCACCATCGCCTGGCAGAACCGTCCGACCTACCAGCAGGTGGTGTCGTTCCCCGCCCGGCGCGGCGACGACCTGACCAATCTGGCCGCCGGCCGCCCGGTCACCGCCTCCAGCAGCCAACTGTTCCACGGTGCCGGCCGTGCCGTGGACGGCGACCTGGGCACCCGGTGGGCCAGTTCGTGGTCGGACAACCAGTGGCTGCGGGTCGACCTCGGATCGGTCCGGCAGGTCGGTCGGGTGGCCCTGGCCTGGGAGGCCGCCTACGCCCGGTCGTACCGGGTGGAAATTTCCACCGACGGCGCCACCTGGCGGCCGGCCTGGTCGACCACCACCGGCGACGGCGGGACCGACGTGGTCAGCTTCGCCCCGCAGCAGGCCCGGTACGTGCGGATGTACGGGCTGACCCGGGGCACCTCCTACGGCTTCTCGCTGTGGGAGATGTCGGTGTACGCCCAGTGAGA
>NZ_JBAGKI010000065.1:0-33118 GCF_036689795.1 Micromonospora palythoicola
GTGCTGCCCGGTCGGCGCGGCGGTCACCGCGATGCGGCGAGCGACCGTTCGCCGGCTCGAAGATGGATCGCTGACCCGTCGGCTGGGAGCCGGCCGGAGCGCCGTTGGTGGGCGCGCCGGACCGGTCCGGCGCGGTGGGCCATCCGGGCCCGCCCGACGTCGGTTCCTCCGTACGGCCCGGTGCCGGCCGTCGTGGTGACGCGCCGCCCACGGTGCCGGGGCCGTCGGGTCGGGCAGCACCCAGACCACCCAGCCGCTGGGCGTCGGCACGTCCCAGCCCGCTGCTGTCGGGTGGTGCCGGGCGGGCAGCGGGGCCGGGTGACCGGTCGGCGAGGTCCGGGCGGGGGCGGGCGACCGTGCTCGACGCCGCCGGCGGCACCTCGGGAAGGTGGAAGGCCGCCGGCACCACCGGTGGTGCCGGGGAGAGCTGTGTCGGTCGGACCGGACCCGGCGAGCGCGGTGGGGCGGGCGGGTTCGGCGTCGCCGGGGCGGATGACGCCGAGGCGGCGTCGCGGGCCCGGTTAAGCGCCTCCACACGTTCCAACCGGGCGCGGGCACCCACCGTACGGCCGGGTAGCCGGACATCGCCTCGGGACAGCTGGGAGACGTACCAGGCGGGCAGATAGCCCTCGATGGGCAGGCCCGGGTTCACCGCCAGCCACCACTCGTGGTTCGGCCAGCTCGCGGCGAGTTCCGCGTATCCGGTGCGTCGACTGGGCCCGGCGTGCTCACCGAGGCAGGCCCGCATCGCCTCGGCGGAGGTGAACGCCAGCACGTGCGTCCGGCCGCCGGTTGTCCACGTGCCCCAGCCAACCGGTGTCCGCCCCGCGGCCGCCTGTGCGGAGACCGGCAGCAGCAACTCGACACCGGACAAGATCCGGAAGTAAAGCTGCTGGTCATTGCCGTGCAGCGCGTCTCGCATCGCCGCCTCGGCCCCGGTGGCCGGCTCCCAGTCGGTCACGGCCACCCCTCCTCCCGGGCACAGCCATAGGTGTCGGGTACAACCTACAAGGTGATTGCAAGATCACAATGTCAGGCCGTCGGTGGCCCGCCCGGTTCACCAGCAACCGATAACATCCCGTTCCGGTGTCGACACGATACGGAGGCGGTCGATGTACCGGACGCGCGGTGTGCGCCGAAGAGGTCATCGGCGCCCCTCTGGCCTTCTGACGGGTCTGGCCGCAGTCCTGCTGGCCGGCCCGATGACGGCCGTCGCGATGACCCCGGCCCGCGCCGCGCCGGCCTGCGCTTCGCCACCGGCTCCGGCCGGACCGACCTCCGCGGCCCCCTGGGCGCAGCAACGGTACGCCCCGGAGCGGCTCGCCCGACTGGCCACCGGCTCCGGGGTGACCGTGGCGGTGGTCGACTCGGGCGTGGACCGAGCGCATCCGCAACTCGCCGGGCGGGTGCTCGCCGGCACCGACCTGCTCGATGCCGGCGGCGACGGCGGCCTGGACTGCGTCGGGCACGGCACCGGCGTGGCGAGCATCATCGCCGCGGCGCCCCGCGACGGGACGGCCTTCCGAGGGCTCGCACCCAAGGCCCGGATCCTGCCGATCCGGGTCAGTGAACAGCAGGTCGTGGACGGGCGGGGGACGGGACGCACCGCGACGCCCCGGGATCTCGGCCGGGCCATCCGCTGGGCGGTCGACCAGGGCGCCACCGTGGTCAACCTCTCCGTGGTGCTCTACGCCGACCATTCCGCGGTCCGGGCCGCGGTCGGGTACGCGCTCAGCCGGGACGTGGTCGTGGTGGCCGCCGCCGGCAACGGGTCCGCCGACGGCCGACGACGTCCGTACCCGGCCACCTATGACGGAGTGCTCGGGGTCGGCGCGGTCGGTGCGGACGGGCGGCGGGCCGACTTCTCGCAGCCCGGCACGCACGTGGATCTCGTCGCTCCCGGTCTCGACGTGCTGGTCGCCGCGCCCGGGAGCGGTCACCGCAGTGCCGCCGGCACCAGCTACGCGGCACCCTTCGTCGCCGCCACCGCCGCCCTGCTGCGCCAGTACCGCCCCGACCTCGGTGCCCTGGAGGTGGCCCGGCGGATCGTCGCCACCGCCGATCCGGCCCCCGGCGACGGGTACGGGTCGGGGGTGCTCAATCCGTACCGGGCGGTGACCGAGACCGTGGCGGTGCCGAGGCACGCGCGGCCGGCGACCGGGCTGGCCGACGACCGGCCCGATCCAACTCTGTTGGCACAGCACGACCGTCGACGTGACGCCCGGAACCGGGCACTGCTGCTCACCGGCGCGGGCCTGCCGCTCGTCGCCGCCGTCGTGCTGGCCGCGGTGGTGGTGCCCGGAGGGTTACGCCGACGGTGGCGTCCAGCCGACCACGGCCACGACACGGGGTGACGCCGGTCGGCGTCACCCCGTGGTCGGTGCGCGGCGGTTCACTGGAACAGGCCGGTGTTCCGCTTCTCGGTGTCGAGGTAGTCGGCCGCGGACTCGTCGACCGCGAGCTTGATGTCCCGCAACATCGCCTGGAGGTCCTGCGAGGCGTTCCGCCACCGCGCCTGCCGTTGCTCGTAGGCCTGCTGTGCCGTACCGGACCAACTGGCCACCAGCGGCGCCGCGTCGCGCTCCAACTGGCCGAGCTGCGCGTCGAGCGTGTTCAGCGCTCGCTGAATGTCCGCGCTGGCCTGTTGCAGCGCGGCGAAGTTGACGACCAGCACACCGTGCTCCATCGGATTCTTCTCCCTGCGTCGTGGGCTAGAGCGGCAGTTGGATGCCGCCACGGTTGGTGGCCGCCACCCGGGCAGCCGCCCCGGTGTCCGACGCGTCGTACCGGGTGCCGGCGGTGCGGATCGCCCCCGCCGTCTCCCGCAGCGCCTGCTGAAGCCCGGCCTGGTCCTCCGCCCACTTCCGTTTGACCTGCTCGAACGACCGGCCACCAGCCCCGCGCCAGGCCTGCTGGAGGATCTCCAGCTGGACCAGCAGTCCACTGAGCATCGACTGCAACGACTGGTCGGTCTGCTCGAACTTCGCCGCGGTCTGCTGCATCACCGCGGCCTCTGCCTGGGTCTGGGACACCTTGGACGTCACCTCGTCTCCTCGATCGTGGCTGGCCCTGCGGCGGAAGCGCACCGCCCACGACGCCGGAGGGGAAGCACGACGCGGGATGGGCCAACGAGAACTCGTCGCTGAGAGTAGCGACACGGTCGCGGTTCTGCTACCCCACCTCGCTCCCCTGTGGATAACGCGCTCGGCCGCCGGTAACTACCATGGGCGTCGTCGATGTCGCGATCGGTGACGGTCGAAGGGAGGCGCGGTGGCGGCGACCCTCACCCCGACCCGCCCGGAGGCGGCCGGCCGCCTGCCCTCCGACGACCCGTCGTCCGGCTCCGCCCGCCGGATCCGCCCCACCGGGCCACGGCGACGGTCCGCGCTTCGGTGGCACTCGACCCCAGTTCGGTCCGGGCAGATCGTCACCACCCAGCTGGCGGCGGCGGCAATCGTCGTGGTCGCGAGCCGGGGTCACCTGGCGACGGCCGCCACGACACTCGCGGCGGCCGTGCTGCTCACCGTGACCTGGAGCCGGGTCCGCCGACGATGGCTGCACGAGTGGCTGGTCATCGGCGTCGGCTTCCTGGCCCGGCGGCGCGCGGCCAGACCCGTTGACGGCCCGACCGAGCTGCTCGACCTGGTGAACCCCGACACCGTGATCCGTCGCGCCGAGCTGGTCGGTGGTTCCGCCGCGGTGCTGGACGATCCGGGCGGCCTGGTGGCGCTGCTGGAGATCGGCGACCCGGCCGACCTGCTCGGTGACCGCGAGCAGCCACTACCGGCGCCCGCGTCGCTGCTTCCGGCGGAGACCGACCCGGGGCCGCCGGTACGCGTACAACTTCTCCTGACCGGCACGCCGGCACCGGCGGTCGGTGCCGGCGGCGGTGCGGCGGCCGTCTCGTACCGCCAGCTCACCGACGGACAGCTGGCCGGGCGGGAACGGGCGGTGCTGGCGGTGCGGGTGTCGCGGGCGCGCGGCTGGCCGGAGGAGGCGCTGCGGCACGCCCTCGCGGGCACCGTGCGACGGATCGTCCGGCGGCTGCGACCGATGACCGTACGCCCGATGGGCGAGCAACCGATCCGGCGGGTGCTCGCCGAGTTCGCCCACCACGACGGACGTCCGGTCCGGGAGTCCTGGCAGGCGGTCCGCTGCGGCGACCTGCTGCAGACCACCTTCTGGTTGAGCCGCTGGCCGGGCGGGCGAGCGGCCGGACTCGTGCCCCGGCTGTGGACGCTGCCGGCCACCGCGATCACGGTGTCGCTGCCCGCCGGGGCGGAGCGGCCGACGGCGAGCGGGCTGCTCGTCCGGCTGGCCGCGGCAACACCCGCCGAGTTGTCCGACGCGGCCCGGCAGTTGCGGCGGACGGCGGTCGCCGAGGGCGTGACGGTGGAACGGCTCGACGGCCGGCAGTTGGACGGGCTCGCCGCAACGCTTCCGTTGGCCCGGCCCGGGACACCGCTGCTGACCGGTGCCCGGTACCCGACGCGGGTGGCGCCGGACGGTGCCGTGGACCTGGTGCGGGAGGTGCCGTTCGGCGGTGCCGGGTTGGTGCTCGGCGTCAACCGGCACGGCGACGCCGTCACGGTCCGGCTGTTCCGGCCGGAGAGCACCCGGCTGATGATCGTCGGTGGGGTGTCCGTCGCCCAACTGGTCGCCGTGCGCGCGATGGCGCTCGGTGCCCGGGTGATCGTCCAGACGGCCCGGCCGCACGCCTGGGCTCGGTTCCTCCGGGGCACCGGTGTGCCGGGTGGGCCTGTTTCGCTGGTACCACCGGGCCGCCCGGTCACCGGAGCGCCCGGCACGCCGCTCGCCCCGGTGCTCGTGGTGCTGGACGCACCACCGCCGGCCGGTCCCCGCCCGGGCACCGCCTGGCACACCACGTTGCTGGTCCGTGACGTGCTGACCCCCGCCGACGCGGACGCGTTGGGCCGGGTCGATCTGGCGGTGTTCCAGCCGCTCAGCCGAGCGGAAGCCACCGTAGCCGGCAACGTGCTGGGGCTGGGCGACGCGGCGGAGTCGCTGACCCGCAGCCGGCACGACATGCTCGCCGTGGTCAACCGACGCGCCCTGCGGTGGGCACTGCTCGCCCGTACCCCGATCGAGGCGCAGCTCATCGACGCCCGAGCCATCGACCGAGCAGGGTGATCTCGCGGGTTCCGCCCGTGCGTCCGCCGTGGCACCATGCCCGCCATGGGTTTTCTGAAAGGTCTACTGATCCGGGTCGGCGCCACGGCGGTGGCCTTCTGGCTGGCCACACTGCTCATTCCCGGCATCTCGCTCGACACGGAATCGATCTCCGAGACGATCCTGACCCTGATCCTCGTCGCGGTCATCTTCGGGGTCGTCAACGGGGTGCTCCAGCCGATCATCAAGACCGTCGGCTGCGGTTTCTACCTGCTCACCCTCGGTCTGATCGCACTCGTGGTGAACGGTCTGCTGTTCCTGCTCACCGGCTGGATCGCGGATCAGGCGGGGCTGCCCTTCGACGTCGACGGCTTCTGGCCGGCCGCGGTACTGGGTGCGCTCTTCGTCGGGATCGTCACCTGGATCCTCGGCGCCATCCTCGACCGCGACTGACCGAGGCACGGCACCGACCCTGCCGGTGGTCGCCGCCCGACGGTGGCCACCCCGGCAGGGCGGTCCCGCCGGCCATATCGCGGGAATTGGCTGCGGAAACGGCCACGCCGAGGCACTAGCTTCGACCGGGTGTTCACTCTCGCCCGCACTGACGGCTACACGATCAGCACCGATCCGGCCCGGCTCGACCTGGATCTCGTGCACGGCTGGCTCAGCCGGGACGCGTACTGGGCGCTCGGGCGGGACCGGGAGACGGTGACGCGGGCGTTCGCCGGCTCCCTCGGCTTCGGCGTGTACCGGCCGGCGGACGGCCGGCAGGTCGGCGTCGCCCGGGTCGTCACCGACCGGGCCACCTTCGGCTACCTCTGCGACGTCTACGTCGACCGGGCCGAGCGGGGTCGCGGGCTGGGCACCTGGCTGGCGGGCGCGGTCCGTGACCACCTGGCCGAGCTCGGCGTACGCCGGATCCTGCTGGCCACCAACGACGCGCACGGGGTGTACGCGAAGGTCGGCTTCGGCGCCGTACCCGCCGACCGGTGCATGGAGCTCGACCGGCGCGAGCCGGCCGTGAGTCCGCTCACCAGCAAGGATCGACAACCCGGTACGCCCCTTACGGTGGAGCCGTGACGTCGCTCCGCCTCGGCTACCTCTACGGACTCGGTGCGTACCTGCTGTGGGGGTTCTTTCCGCTCTACTTCAAGCTGCTCCGCCCGGCCGGTCCGCTGGAGATCCTGGCCCACCGGGTGGTGTGGTCCGTCGCCTTCGTCGCGCTGCTGCTCGTCGCGCTGCGCAACGTCGGCTTCCTGCGGTCCCTGCTGCGCCGGCCCCGGACCCTCGCGGGGATCGGTGCCGCCGCCACGCTGATCGCGGTCAACTGGTTCACCTACATCTACGGCGTCAACTCCGACCGGGTGGTGGAGACCGCCCTCGGCTACTTCATCAACCCGCTGGTGGTGGTCCTGCTCGGGGTGCTGGTGCTGCGCGAGCGGCTGCGCCCGGCGCAGTGGTCGGCGCTCGGCGTCGGTGCCCTGGCCGTGGCCGTGCTCACCGTCGACTACGGTCGGCTGCCGTACCTCGCGCTCATCCTGGCGTTCTCCTTCGGCGGATACAGCCTGGTGAAGAAGCGTCTCGGCCTGCCCGCGGCGGAGGGGCTGTTCGTCGAGTCGGCCGTGCTGTCGCTGCCCGCCGTGGGCTACCTCGGCTGGCTCGCCGCCACCGGTGACGCCGCGTTCGGCCACGTCTCGGCCGGGCACACGGCCCTGCTGGTGCTCGCCGGTGCGTTGACCGCCATCCCGCTGCTGCTCTTCGCCGGCGCCGCCAACCGGCTGCCGCTGACCGCCCTCGGCATGCTCCAGTACGTGGCGCCGATCCTCCAGCTCGGCTGCGGCGTACTGATCTTCCACGAGCCGATGCCGCCGGCCCGGCTGGCCGGCTTCGCCCTGGTCTGGCTCGCGCTGATCGTCTTCACCGCCGACGCCGTGCGCCAGGCCCGGCACACCCGGCGGCTGCGCCTGGACGCCACCGTGCCCGCCACTGCGGCGGTCGCCACCGGCCGCTGAGGTCGCCCGCCGTCCGGCTCAGCGGACCTCGTAGGCGAGCACCGGAGTGCCGTCGGCACGGATCAGTTCCAGCCGGACCAGTTCGGCGTTGGTGAACCGGGTCGCCCCGGTGATCCGCAGGTCGTCGCCGGGGGCGGCCAGCCAGGAGCCGATCTGCTCCTGCGAGCCGTCCCCGGCGTGCGCCACCAGCCGGAAGGCGTTCGCCTTGCCGTACCCGGCCCGCTCGTCGTAGCCGCAGTGCATGGTCACCTCGGTGCCCCAGTCGGTGCCGGTCAGCCCGATCTCGGCATGCACCGGCACCGTTCCGGCGACCGGCTGCATCTGCACCATCCGCACCTGGGTTCCCGGCCCGGTCGGCACCTGCCCGGGCAGCAATATGGCCACCCCGAAGCCGACCACCAGGGCGAACGCGGCGGCGGCCAACCCGATGACCGCGTATCGCAGCCGACCGGCCTGCCGCTCACGACGTCGACGCTCCCGGGCGACGTTGAGCAGCTCGGGCACCCGGGGGTTCTCCGGCGGCGGGAGGAACTGTTCCAGGCTGGCCGGATCCAACCGGCCGAGCAGGCCGGGCAGCACGGCGATCTCGGAGACCGACTGCTGGCAGGCCGGGCAGTCGGCGAGATGCCGTTCGTAGGCCACCCGGTCGGCTGGGGAAAGCGCGCCCAGCACGTACGCCCCGTCGTCGTACGCGAACTCGCAACGGTTCATCCGGTCACCCCCATCTCGGCCAGGACCAGCCGCAGGGAGCGCAGCGCGTAGTGAGTGCGGGACTTCACCGTGCCCGGCGGAACCCCCAGCCGCGACGCCGCCTCGGAGACCGACCGCCCCTGGTAGAAGCATTCCACCAGGACGTCGCGGTGCGAGGGACTGAGCCGGTTGAGGGCCTCCGCGACCGTCCACGCCTCGACGGCTCGCTCGGTTTCGTCGACGACCTCCGGCGGCTCGGGAAGTTCGTCGGTGTAGATCTCGCCGACCCGGGTGGACCGTCGCCGCCAGGCGTCGATCGCCAGGTTGCGAGCGGTGGTGAAGAGCCAGGCGCGCACCGAACCACGCCGGGGATCAAGCGACTCCGGATGCCGCCAGGCCCGCAGCAGCGTCTCCTGCACCAGGTCCTCGGCGCGCTGCCGGTCGCCGTTGACCAGCCGCAGCGCGTGCGCGTACAGCGCCTCGGCATGCTCGTCGTGCAGGGCGCGCAGCAGGTGGGCGTCGTGGTCGCTG
Source organism: Micromonospora palythoicola (assembly GCF_036689795.1). NCBI lineage: Bacteria > Bacillati > Actinomycetota > Actinomycetes > Micromonosporales > Micromonosporaceae > Micromonospora > Micromonospora palythoicola. Next base: position 8,364 of record NZ_JBAGKI010000065.1, read on the forward strand.
ATGGTCTTCTCCTCGCTCTCGGCGCGAGCGGGCGCGGTGTTACGACCAGAGATACGTGCTGTCACGCCGAACGGTTCATTCCCAGCTCAACCTGGGATTCCCGGGGATGGAGTTCATCGCTGGTTCACATCGACGCCGACCCACGCTCACCGCGCCGCCCTAGCGTCCGGCGGGTACGCGTCGGTGACCTGCACCGACGTGCACCGACCCTCAGGAGGATCCTCCCCATGAGCGACCGTCCCCGGCTGCTCCCGCTGCTGGGCACCCCTCGCCACGGCAGCCGCGACGCCATGACCTGCCTGTACCGCTGCGGCAACGCCTGTGACCATCCGGTACCCAACACCTCCGACAACGCGTACTTCGGTGACGTGGTGAACGCCGAGGTCAGCCGCCGCGGTGTGGTCCGCGCCGGGGCGGTCGGCGCCCTGGTGCTCGGTTTCAGCGGCGGCACGGCCGGCGCGCTGGCCGGTGCGGCCCCCGCCGCCGCGGCCCCGGTCCCCCCGGTGCCGCCGGCGGGTCAGCCGACGGCGGCCGGCCGTCGTCCGGGCAGCGGTGCCCTGAGCTTCAAGCCGATCCCGCCGAACACCCTCGACACGTTCGTCGTGCCGAACGGCTACGACCACGCCGTCGTCATCCGCTGGGGTGACCCGGTGGTGCCCGGTGCGCCGGAGTTCAACCTGCGCCGGCAGACCGCCGCCGCCCAGGCCAAGCAGTTCGGCTACAACAACGACTTCGTCGGCGTGCTTCCGCTGGACAGGCGTGGCAAGCGGGCACTGCTCGTGGTCAACCACGAGTACACCAACGAGGACCTGATGTTCCCGGGCTTCACCAGTCAGGACGCGCTCAGCGTCGAGCAGGTGAAGGTGGCCATGGCCGCACACGGCATGTCCGTGGTGGAGATCGAGCGGGTCGCCGGCACCGGTCAGTGGCAGGTCGTCGACTCCGGCCGCCGGCCGTACAACCGTCGCGTCGACGCGCTGAGCAGCAAGTTCGAGCTGACCGGCCCGGCCGCCGGCTCGTCGTTCGTGAAGACGGCCGCGGACCCGAAGGGTCGTACGGTCATCGGCACGCTCAACAACTGCGCCGGTGGCGTCACCCCCTGGGGCACGGTGCTCTCCGGTGAGGAGAACTTCAACCAGTACTTCGTCGGCGGCGACGCGGCGCCGGAGGCCGAGAAGGCCCGACTGGCCCGCTACGGGATCAGCACCACCGCCCGCTACCCGAGCGGCAGCCGCAAGTGGGACCGGGCCGCCGAACGCTTCGACCTCGCCAAGCACCCGAACGAGGCGAACCGGCACGGCTGGGTCGTGGAGATCGATCCGTTCGACCCGGAGAGCCGCCCGCGTAAGCACACCGCGCTCGGCCGGTTCAAGCACGAGGGCGCGAACGTCATCGTCGCGCGCAACGGGCACGTGGTCGCGTACATGGGCGACGACGAGCGCTTCGACTACCTGTACAAGTTCGTCTCGGACAAGAAGTTCATGAAGGGTGACTCCTGGGTCGCCCGCAAGCACAACCTCACGCTGCTGGAGTCGGGCACCCTATACGTCGCCAAGCTCGACCAGACCAGCGCCGGTGAGATCGACGGCTCCGGCACCCTGCCCAGCGACGGTGCCTTCAACGGCCGGGGCCGCTGGATCAAGCTGGTCAGCGGCAACCGCTCCTACGTGGACGGGATGACCGCCGCCGAGGTGCTGACCTTCACCCGGTTCGCCGGGGACAAGGTCGGTGCGACCAAGATGGACCGTCCGGAGGACGTCGAGCCGAGCCTGCTCACCGGCAAGGTGTACGTGGCGCTGACCAACAACTCCAACCGTGGGGTCGGCAGCAACCCGGCGCCGGACGAGGCCAATCCGCGTACCGCCAACCGACACGGGCAGATCCTGGAGCTGGTCGAGGACCGGGGCGACAACACCAACGACACGTTCACGTGGTCGCTGCCGATCGTCTGCGGCGACCCGGCGGACCCGTCGACCTACTTCGCCGGGTACGACAAGACCAAGGTCTCGCCGATCTCCTGCCCGGACAACGTGGCGTTCGACGCCACCGGCAACCTCTGGATCTCCACCGACGGCAACGCGTTGGGCAGCAACGACGGCCTCTTCGCCACCGCGACCGAAGGCCCCGAGCGCGGCCACCTCAAGCAGTTCCTGACCGTGCCGGTCGGTGCGGAGACCTGCGGTCCGTTCATCACCGAGGACAACCGCTCGGTCTTCGTGGCCGTACAGCACCCGGGTGAGATCACCGGTGCCACGGTCGACAACCCGGCCTCCACCTGGCCCGACGGCGACTACGCCAAGCCGGGCGTGGTGGTGACCTGGCGGCTGGACGGCGGACCGGTCGGTAGCTGACCCCGCCCCGGCACCGCGCCGGCCGCCGATCCGACGGCCCCCTCCCCACCAGGGAGGGGGCCGTCTCGGCGGGCGGCGACGATCAGTTGTCGGCGGCCAGGCCGTCGGCGATGGTGCGGGCCGCGGTGAGCAGTTTCGTCCGGACCACCCGGGCGGAGGTCATCATCTCGCTGGCCGGCAGCGCACAGGCAAGCACCGTCCGCCGTTCCATGTCCTTGTCCGGGCTAACCAGGACGGCGGCGCAGGCCACGCCCTGCCGGAACTGGCCCAGCTCCAACTGCATCCCGCGCCGCTCCCCCGCCGACAGGTCGGCCTCGAAGGCCTCAGGGGTGGTGAGGGTGGCGCTGGTGAACGGACGCATGCCGTACTCGCGCAGATAGCGGTGGCGCTGTTCGGCGGTGAGCGTGGCGAGCAGGGCCTTGCCGAGTGCGGTGGCGTGGGCACCCTCGTCGAACCCGGGAACGAGATCCTCCAGGTACGGCGACCGGTTGCCCTCCGCCACCGCGGTGATCGCCACCTGGCCACCCACGAACCGGCCCAGAAAATGACTCCAGCCGGTCTCCAGGGCGGCCCGACGCAGGCTCTCCCCGATCGCCGGTGAGCCGCGGAACGCGGAGACCAGCTCGCGGTAGCGGTCGGCCACCTCCAGCCCCACGATGTACGTGCCGTCCTCCCGACGGATCACGTAGCCCTCGTACGCGAGGGTGCGAACCAGGTGGTACGTGGTGGCCACGGTCAGCTCACAGCGGCGGGCGATCTGTTTGACCGTCAGGCCCCGTGGGGCACGACCGACCGACTCGAGCACTCGAAGCGCGCGGGAGACACTTCGGATCAGGTCCGAAGGTTCCGCCAGGGGGTCACGCACAACCACCTCCGCCACCGGGGACTTACACCATATGAAAAAGCGGCCCGCCGCGAAACGCCTGATCGGGTGGATGATCCAAGGTTCCCGAACACTCGATGTGAGGTTCACCTCACTTTCCGTCGCCGCGATGCGGCTGGCGTAGGTTGGCCGCACCATGACCCACATCGCCCCTGCGCATACCTCGGCAACCGCCGCACGACCCATCCGGGCCAGTGCGATCGCGGTCACCGTCACGATCGTCTGCGTGCTGCCGGTCTTCCTGGTCGGCGGCCTCGCCGTGCAGATGCGGGAGGAGTTGGGCTTCTCTCCCGCCGGCCTGGGCCTTGTCGTGGCGGTCTACTTCGGCGTCGGTGCCCTCGCCTCGGTGCCGTCGGGGGCGCTCGTGGAACGGTGGGGTGCGGCCGTGGTGGCCCGGGCCGGCATCGGAGTGTCCGCCGCCGCCCTGCTGGCCGTGGCGGTGGTGGCCAGGTCGTATCCGGTGCTCGTCGGTCTGCTCGCCGTCGCGGGCACCGCGAACGCGCTCGGCCAACTGTCCAGCAACGCCCTGCTCGCCCGGCACGTCCCGCCCCGCCGGCAGGGCCTGTCGTTCGGCGTCAAGCAGGCTGCCATCCCGGTCTCCACGCTGCTCGCCGGCGTGGCGGTACCCACCCTCGCGCTGACCGTCGGTTGGCGTTGGGCCTTCGTGGCGGCAGCCGGTGCGGCACTCGCCGCGCTGCCGGCCGTGTCCGCACAGGACGCCCAGCCGGCCCGGCGGCGCACCGGACGGACCGGCGGCGCGAGGCCGGGACTGATCCTGGTCGGGGTGGCCGCGACCCTGGCCGCGGGGGCGGCGAACGCCCTGGGCACCTTCGTGGTCGACGCCTCGGTGGACCGGGGTCTCAACCCGGGCATGGCCGGGCTCACCCTGACCCTCGGCAGCGCGGTCTGCGTCGCGGCCCGGATCGGGATCGGCTGGCTGGCCGACCGCCGCACCGGCGGACACGTCGCGGTGATCGCCGGTCTGCTGGTGGCCGGCGCGCTGGGGCTGGGCCTGCTCGCCGCGGCCGGCCCCGGCCCGCTTGTGGTCGGCGTGGTGCTCGGCTTCGGTCTCGGCTGGTCCTGGCCCGGGCTGATGAACTTCGCGGTGGTCCAACTACATCCGCAGGCACCGGCCGCCGCCACCTCGATCACCCAGACCGGGGTGTACGCCGGCGGCTGTGTCGGCCCGCTCGCCCTGGGCCCGCTGGCCGCCGCGGCCGGCTACCCCGCGATGTGGCTGGCCGCCGCCGCCGCGATGCTCGCCGCCGCCGCCCTCATGCTCACCGCCACCCCACTCCTCGCCCCCCGCTGACCCCACCCCCACGCCCGCCCCCGGTCACGTTGACCAAGAAGTTTGCGTCTGGATCCGCCCGGACGGCGACCAGAACTTCTTGATCAACGCGGTGGCGGGTGGGCCGGTGGGGTGGGTCAGCTGGTGCGGTCGGCGATGTGGTCGCAGAGGGATTCGAGGGCGCGGCGGGCCGGGCCGGCGGGCAGGGGTGCCAGTCGGGCGCGGGCGTCCTCGGCGTAGCTGCGGACGGTCTCGCGGGCGCGCTTGAGCGCCGGGCTCTCGCGGAGCAGGCCGAGCGCCTCGGCGTGCAGGGCGTCGTCGGTCAGCGGTCCGGTGGCCAGGATCTCCCGCAACCGCACGGAGGCGGCGTCCGCGTCGTCGCCGGCGAGGGCGTAGAGCACCGGCAGGGTGGGCACGCCCTCCCGCAGGTCGGTGCCGGGTGTCTTGCCCGACTCGGTCGACTCGCTGGCGATGTCGAGCAGGTCGTCGGAGAGCTGGAAGGCCACCCCGATGGTCTCGCCGTACCCGGCCAGCGCCGCCACCTGCTTCGGGGCGGCCCCGCTGAACTGCGCTCCGAAATGCACGCTCGTGGCGATCAGGGAGCCGGTCTTCTCGGCGATCACCCGCAGGTAGTGCGCCACCGGGTCGTCACCGGCCCGCGGGCCGATGGTCTCGGCGATCTGCCCGTGCACCAGCCGGGCGAACGTACGCGCCTGGAGGCGTACCGCCTCGGGGCCCAGCTCGGCCGCCACGTCCGCGGCCCGGGCGAAGAGGTAGTCGCCGACCAGGATGGCGACGGAGTTGGTCCACCGGGAGTTTGCGCTGGGTGCGCCACGGCGCACCGAAGCCTCGTCCATCACGTCGTCGTGGTAGAGCGTGGCCAGGTGGGTCAGCTCCACCACCACGGCCGCCGAGACGACCTCGGCGCGGGTCGGGTCGCCGAACTGGGCGCCCAGGGCCACCAGCAGCGGCCGGAACCGCTTACCGCCGGCCTCCACCAGGTGCCGGGCCGCCTCGGTGACGAACGGGTCGGCGCTGGCGATGCTCGCCAGCAGCTCCGCCTCGACCGCCGCCAGCACGCCGAGAACGGATTCCTCACTGCGCGGATCGCCGAGGTGAAGGCCGAGCGTGCCGAACTGACCCGCGCCGGAACGGCTCCGGCGACCACCGGAGCCGGTGACACCTGAACCCTCGCCACCCCTAATCACCACGCCTCCAACCATGCCACACACGTTCGACCTGCAGCGGACCGGGGATACGCGACGAGGGCCGGCCCACAGCGCGTGGTCCGGCCCTCGATCGGCAGGTCAGCCGTTACCGGACGAAGTCGGCGGCCGAGGAGGCGAGGTCGAGCAGCGGATCCGGTGCGACGCCGAGCACCAGCGTGGCGAGCACCCCGATCACCAGAGCGGCCGAGGTGAGCCCACCGGGCACGGCCACCGTCGGCGTCGCGTCACCCGGCTCGGAGAGCCACATCAGCACCACGACCCGCAGGTACGGGAAGGCCAGCACCATGCTGGTCAGCACGCCCGCGATGACCAGCCAGACCTGCCCACCGTCCAGCGCCGGACCGAAGACCGCGAACTTGCTGGTGAAGCCGCTGGTCATCGGGATACCCGCGAAGGCCAGCAGGACGAAGGTGAACACGGCGGCGTAGACCGGCGAGCGCCGCCCGAGGCCGGCCCAGCGGGACAGGTGGGTCGCCTCACCGTCGGCGTCGCGCACCAGGGTCACCACCGCGAACGCGGCCAGCACCGTGAAGCCGTACGCGACCAGGTAGAACATCGTGCCGGAAAGCCCTCCGCTGCCCGGTGCGAGCACACCGACGAGCAGGTAGCCGGCGTTGGCGATGGACGAGTACGCCAGCAGCCGCTTGATGTCGGTCTGCGTCACCGCGAACAGCGCGCCGACCAGCATGGTGAGCACCGCCACCGCACCCAGCACCGGGGTGAAGTCCCACCGGGCCCCCTCGAAGGCCACGTGGAACACCCGCAGCAGGGCGCCGAACGCGGCGACCTTGGTGCAGGCCGCCATGAAACCGGTCAACGGCGTCGGAGCACCCTGGTAGACGTCCGGCGTCCAGACGTGGAACGGAGCGGCCGCCGCCTTGAACAGCAGACCGATGGCGACAAGCGCCATACCGGCGAAGAGCAGCACCGGGCTGGCCGTCGAGTTCGCCACGGCCGCGTTCACGGTGGCGAAGTCCACCCCGGCGACCCGGTCGCCCAGGCCGGCGGTGAAGCCGTAGATCAGCGCCAGGCCGAACAGGAAGAAGGCCGAGGCGTACGCACCGAGCAGGAAGTACTTCATCGCCGCCTCCTGGCTCAGCAGCCGCCGGCGACGGGCCAGCGCGCAGAGCAGGTAGAGCGGCAACGAGAACACCTCGAGCGCGATGAACATGGTCAGCAGGTCGTTCGCCGACACGAAGATCAGCATGCCGCCGATCGCGAAGGTGGTGAGCGGGTACACCTCGCCCGCGCCACCGGCGTTCTCCGCCTGCCGGCGGTCCTCCGGCGAATCGGCGGTCACCGCGGCCTGCGCGACGAACGCACCGCCCCGCTCGACCACCCGCTCGCCGAGCAGCAGCAGCGCCACCGCCGACAGCGCGAGGATCGCACCCTGAAGGAACAGCGTCGGCCCGTCGACGGCGATCACCCCGATGGTGATCACCCGCTTGTCGGCGTTGACCACCACCATGGTCAGCGCCGCGAGCACCGCCAGCAGCGCCAACGGCAGCTGCACGGGGTGCCGCAGCCGCCGGGGCACGAACGCCTCGACCAGCACTCCGACGACCGCCGCGCCCAGCATGATCAGGATCGGCGCGATCGCCGCGTAGTCGATCGGCGGCAGTTCAAGCTCAGTCACTGGACCAGCCTTTCGTTCCCGAGTGCGGGGCTCACAAGCTCACTCCTCGCGCTCACCGGCTCGCCTCCTGGACGGTGTCTACCGACGGGGCCGGGTCGGTCCGGCCGACGTCCTGCATGGTCGCCTGGATGGCGGGGTTGATCACGTCCGTCACCGGCTTCGGGTAGAAGCCGAGCACCACGATCAGCGCGATCAGGGGGGCCACGACGACCTTCTCGCGCAGGTTGAGGTCGCGCTTCATGCCGTCGATCTCGGTCAGCGCCGGGTTCAGGGTGCCCTGCGTGGTGCGCTGCACCATCCACAGCACGTACGCCGCCGCCAGGATGATGCCCAGCGTGGCGATCACGGCGACCGGCTTGTTCACCGTGAACGTGCCGATCAGCACCAGGAACTCGGAGACGAACGGCGCGGTGCCGGGCAGGGCAAGCGAGGCGAGACCGGCGAAGAAGAGCACGCCGGCCAGCACCGGCACCAGCTTGCCCGCGCCACCGAAGTCGCTTACCAGCGCCGAGCCCCGGCGCGCGATCAGCATGCCCACCACCAGGAAGAGCAGCCCGGTGGCGAGCCCGTGGTTGACCATGTAGAGCACCGCGCCGGTGCCCGCCTGGGTGGTGAAGGCGAAGATGCCCACACCGATGAAGCCGAAGTGGGCGATCGAGGTGTACGACACCAGTCGCTTGAGGTCGTTCTGCCCGACGGCCAGCAGCGCCGCGTAGATGATCCCGATGACCGCCAGGGCCAGCGCCCACGGCGCGAACCACTGGGCCGCGTCCGGGAACAGCGGCAGGCAGTACCGCAGGATGCCGAAGGTGCCGACCTTGTCCAGCACGCCGACCAGCAGCGCGGCGGCACCGGCCGGCGCCGCGCCACCGGCGTCCGGCAGCCAGGTGTGGAACGGGAAGAACGGTGCCTTGATCGCGAACGCGACGAAGAACCCGAGGAAGAGCCAGCGCTCGGCGCCGGTGGAGATGTCCACCTGCGACAGCGCCACCCAGTCGAAGGTCTTGCCGCCGACCACCCACAGGCCGATCACGGCGGCCAGCATGAACAGACCACCGACGAGCGAGTAGAGGAAGAACTTCACCGCCGCGTACTGCCGCTGGTGGCCGCCGTAGCTACCGATCAGGAAGTACATCGGCACCAGCATGACCTCGAAGAACACGTAGAACAGGAAGACGTCGGCCGCGGCGAAGACGCCGATCATCGTGCATTCGAGGACGAGCAGCAACGCGAAGTAGACCGGCACCGACCGCTTCGAGGACTCCGCGTCGTGCCAGGACGCCAGGATCACCAGCGGCACCAGCACCGCGATCAGCATCAGCATGACCAGCGCGATGCCGTCGGCGGCGAAGGTGAAGTTGACCCCCCAGTTCGGGATCCACGGGTACGACTCGCGGAACTGGAACCGGTCGCCACCGACCTGGAAGGTCACCCACATGACCACCGACAGCGCCAGCACCAGCAGCGACCAGCCGAGCGCGACCTGCTTGGCCAGCGTCGGCCGGCTGCGCGGCAGGAAGGCGACGACCACGGCGCCGACAAGCGGCGCCACGGTGAGCACCGAGAGGAACGGGAAGTCGGACATTATGCGGCCTTACCTCCGTCGTCACTGTGCGGTCCGCCGGCGACGGCCGCCTGTGAGGCCGACAGCCTCAAGAGGTCGATCACGCGAACCACCCCGCCTGTACGGCCAGGAAGGCGGCCACCACCAGCAGCGCGCCGGTCAGGATCGAGGTGGCGTACGACCGGACGAAGCCGGTCTGCAACCGCCGGAGTCGGCCCGATCCGCCGCCGACGCCCGCAGCCAGGCCGTTGATCAGCCCGTCGATGCCCCGGTTGTCGAGGTAGACGAGCGCCCGGGTGAGGAAGATGCCCGGCTTCTCGAAGACCGCCTCGTTGACCGCGTCGGTGTAGAGGTTCTTGCGGGCGGCGGTGACCAGCACCCCGGCCGGCTGCTGCGCGGTCGCAGTCCCGTTGCGGAACAGGAACCAGGCCAACGCCACCCCGGCGACGGTGACCAACGTGGCGAGCACCGTGATCGCGAGGTGCGAGAGCACCGCTTCGTGGCCCTCCTCCTGCACGCCCAGGCCGTAGGTGGCGGTCAACCAGTCCGGCACGGAGGTGGCCAGCAGCCACCCCGCACCCAGCGAACCGATACCGAGCAGGATCAGCGGGACCGTCATCAGCGCCGGGGACTCGTGCGGGTGCTCGATGTCCTCGGTCCACCGCTTCGGCCCGTGGAAGGTCAGCACGAACAACCGGGTCATGTAGAACGCGGTCAGCGCGGCGCCGAGCAGCGCGGCCCCGCCGAACAGCCAGGCCGTCCAGCCCTCCCGGGCGAACGCCTCGACGATGATCGGCTCCTTGGACCAGAAGCCGGAGAACGGGAAGAGACCGATGATGGCCAGCCAGCCAGCACCGAAGGTCAGCCAGGTGATCTTCATGTACTTCGACAGACCACCGAAGCGGCGGATGTCGACCTGGTCCTTCATGCCGTGCATCACCGAGCCGGCGCCGAGGAACATGTTGGCCTTGAAGAAGCCGTGCGCCAGCAGGTGCACGATGGCCAGCGCGTACGCCGCGCCGCCCAGCCCGACGCCGAGGAACATGTAGCCGATCTGGCTGACCGTGGACCAGGCCAGCACCCGCTTGATGTCGTCCTTGGCGCAGCCGATGATCGCGCCGATGAGCAGGGTCAGCGCGCCTACGCTCACCACCACCAGCTGCAACGTGGCGTTGGCCGAGAAGATGATGTTGGAACGGGCGATCAGGTAGACACCGGCGGTGACCATCGTCGCGGCGTGGATCAGCGCCGACACCGGGGTCGGGCCCTCCATCGCGTCCGGCAACCACGCCTGGAGCGGGAACTGGCCGGACTTGCCGGCCGCGCCGAGCAGCAGCAGCACGCCGAGCACCAGTACGGTGCCGCCGGCCAGCGCGCCGATCCCGTTGAACACCTCGTCGTACTGGGTGGTGCCGAGGGTGGCGAACATGATGAAGATCGCGATCGCCAGGCCGGCGTCGCCGACCCGGTTCATCAGGAACGCCTTCTTACCGGCGGTGGCCGCGGCCGGCTTGGTGTACCAGAACGAGATCAACAGGTACGACGCCAGACCGACGCCCTCCCAGCCGAAGTACAGCATCACGTAGTTGTTGCCGAGCACCAGCAGCAACATGGCCGCGATGAACAGGTTGAAGTACGCGAAGAAAAGCCGGCGGCGTTCGTCGTGCGCCATGTACTCGACCGCGTACAGGTGGATCAGGAAGCCCACACCGGTGATCAACAGGACGAAGACCCCGGCCAGCGGATCGAACAGCAGACCGAAGTCCACGCGCAGGCCGCCGACCGCGATGAAGTCCCAGAGGCTCAGCTCGACCGACCTGTTCTCCAGGCCGCGCAGGCCGAGGAAGTAGCTCAGGCCGAGCAGGAAGGCGGCACCGACCGCGGTCACCCCGAGCCAGTGCCCCCAGCGGTCGGCCCGTCGGCCGAGCAGCAGCAGGATCGTGGCGCTGACCAACGGGATGGCCACCAGCAGCCAGACGCTGCTCAGCAGCCCGTCCGCCGTCGCGTACGAGACGGTCTCGGCCGGAGCAGCCTGGGCGTACGTCATGATTTCGTCCACCGGTGGGCCCCTCTAGTACTTCAGCAGGTTGGCGTCGTCGACGCTGGCGGAGCGTCGGGTGCGGAAGATCGCCATGATGATGGCCAACCCGACCACGACCTCGGCCGCCGCCACCACCATCACGAAGAACGCCATGATCTGGCCGTTGAGGTCACCGTTCATCCGGCTGAAGGTGACCAGCGCCAGGTTGGCCGCGTTGAGCATCAGCTCGACACACATGAACAGCACGATCGCGTTGCGCCGGACCAGCACCCCGGCGGCGCCGATGGTGAACAGCACCGCGGCGAGGACCAGGTAGTAGTTCGGCTCGACCGAGAAGAAGTCACTCATTTCTCAGTGCCCTTCAGCGTGGTCTCCTCGGCGGTCAGCTCCCGCACCGGCAGGATGTCCGGCGTGCTGCGGTCGCTCAGCCGGCCATCCGGCAGGCGGGCCGGGGTGGCGACCGACGAGGAGGTGGCGAAGACACCCGGGCCGGGCTTCGGGCCGGGATAGTTGCCCGGCGTGAAGCGGGCCTTCATGGTGGCCACCTGGTCCCGCTTGTCCTCCTTGCGCCGCTCGACGTGCGCCAGGATCATGCCGCCGATGGTGGCGGTGATCAGCAGCGCCGCGGTGAGTTCGAAGGCGAAGACGTAGTCGGTGAAGAGCAACCGGGCGATGCCCTCCACGTTGCCGCCCGCGTTGGCCTGCTCCAGGCCGAGCGGGGCGCTGCCCTGCGTGGCCCGGTAGACCCCGCTGCCGAGCAGGCCGGCGAAGCCGAGCCCCAGCCCGATCGCCGCGATCCGCTGGCCGCGCAGCACCTCGATCAGCGAGTCGGACGCCTCCCGGCCGACGAGCATCAGCACGAACAGGAAGAGCATCATGATCGCACCGGTGTAGACGATGATCTGCACCATGCCGATGAACGGCCCCGCCTGGAGCACGTAGAACACGCCGAGGCTGAGCATGGTCAGCACCAGCCACAGCGCCGAGTGCACCGCGTTGCGGGCGACGACCATGCCGATCGCACCGGCCAGCGCGAGCGGAGCGAGGATCCAGAAGGTCACCGCCTCGCCGCCGGAGACCGCACCGGAGGCGGCGAGCAGCGTCGAGGTGTTCATGCCGACTCCCCCTTCTCCGCCTCGGCCCGCGCCGCTGCCTGCTCGGCACCGGGGAAGGTGACGCCCGGGTGCTCGTCGACCTGGTAGCGTCCCGGCCCCATCGGTGAGCGCTCCGCCCCGGCGGAGGTGCCCGGGTTGGTGAGGCTGCCGACGTAGTAGTCCTTCTCGCTGTCGCCCAGCCGCATCGGGTGCGGCGGCTGCTCCATCCCCGGCAGCAGCGGTGCCAGCAACTGCTCCTTGGTGAAGATCAGATCCTGGCGGTTGTCCCGGGCCAGCTCGTACTCGTTGCTCATGGTCAGCGAGCGGGTCGGGCAGGCCTCGATGCACAGTCCGCAGAAGATGCACCGCGCGTAGTTGATCTGGTAGACGCTGGCGTACCGCTCGCCCGGCGAGAACCGTTGCTCGTCGGTGTTGTCGCCACCCTCGACGTAGATCGCGTCCGCCGGGCAGGCCCAGGCGCACAGTTCACAGCCGATGCACTTCTCCAGCCCGTCCGGGTGCCGGTTGAGGATGTGCCGCCCGTGGTAGCGGGGGGCCGGCGTCGGCGGGGTGAAGGGGTAGTCGGTGGTGACGACCTTCTTGAACATGTGCGAGAAGGTGACCCCGAAGCCCTTGAACGTTCCGGTGATCGCGCCCACGTCACACCTCCTCAGAGTCCTGGCCGGCGGGGGCGTTGGCCGGCTCCCGCTCGGCGACCATGCGCCGGGTACGCGGGCTCGGTGGTACCTGCAGATCCAGCGGGGGCAGCGGGAAGCTGCCCGGCGGCCGGTTGTCGACCTGCTCGGCGAGGGTCGGCTTCGGTGCCGCCTTGCGGCTCGGCCAGAACAGCGCGGCGAGCAGCACGATGCCGGCCGGGATGCCGATGGCGTACAGCCGGCTCTGGGTGTCCCAGTCGTCGATGGTGCGCAGGCCGGCGAGGACCACGATCCAGACCAGGCTGATCGGGATGAGCACCTTCCAGCCGAAGCGCATCAGCTGGTCGTACCGCAGCCGGGGCAGCGTGCCGCGCAGCCAGACGAAGACGAAGACCAGCAGGATGACCTTGCCGAAGAACCAGAGCAGCGGCCACCATCCGGAGTTCGCCCCCGACCACTCGGTGATCGGCCACGGCGCGTGCCAGCCGCCGAGGAAGAGCGTCACGGTGAAGGCCGACATGGTCACCATCGCGACGTACTCGCTGAGCATGATCAGCGCGAACTTGAGCGAGCTGTACTCGGTCATGAAGCCGGCCACCAGCTCCGACTCCGCCTCCGGCAGGTCGAACGGCGGCCGGTTGGTCTCGCCGACGATGGAGATGAAGAAGACGATGAAGCTGGGGAAGAGCAGCAGCGCGTACCAGCCCGGCGTCGGGATGTCGGCGCCGAACAGGGTCAGCCGGGTTCCGTTGCCCTGGGCTGCCACGATCTCACTGGTGGACATCGTGCCGGCGAGCATGAACACCGCCACGATGGACAGCCCCAGCGCCACCTCGTACGAGATCAGCTGGGCGGCGGACCGCAACCCGCCGAGCAGCGGGTAGGTCGAGCCGGACGCCCAGCCGGCGAGCACGATGCCGTAGACCGCCATCGACGAGAGGGCGAGCACCACCAGCACCGCGACCGGCACGTCGGTGACCTGCAACGGCGTCTGGTGACCGAAGATGCTCACCATCGGGCCGAACGGGATCACCGACAGCGCGGTGACCGCACAGATCACCGAGATGGCCGGGGCGAAGAAGTAGATGACCTTGTCGGCCGACTTCGGGAGGATGTCCTCCTTGAAGGCCATCTTCAAGCCGTCGGCGAGGGTCTGCAGCAGACCGAACGGACCGAGCTGGTTGGGGCCGGGGCGTACGGCCATCCGCCCCACCACCCGCCGCTCGAACCAGACGCCGAGCAGCGTGCCGAGCAGGGCCACGACGAAGGCAAAGACGATCTTGCCGATGATCAGCCACCACGGGTCGTGGCCGAAGTCGCTCAACGACGGCGCCTGCGCCAGCGGGTTCATGCGACACCCCCGGAGGAGTTGAGGATCGGACCCGGCCGGCCCGCGGCATCGGCGGCGACCGGCTCGGTGGTGCCGGGTGCGGAGATCCGGACCACCGCGCCGGAGGTCGCGCCCAGGCTGCGCCGCACGGTCGAACCGGGCGAGTTGGTGGGTAGCCAGACCACCCCGTCCGGCATCTCGGTGATCGCCGCCGGCAGAGTCAGCGCACCCCGGTCGGTGCCCACCGTGACCGGGTCGCCGTCGGCGATGCCGAGCGCCTCCGCGCTGCCCTTGCCGAGGCGGACCACCGGCGGGCGGGCGGTGCCACCCAGGTGCTCGTCGCCGTCGGTGAGGCTGCCCAGGTCGATCAGCTGGTGCCAGGTCGCCAGCACCGCCTCGCCAGCACCCGGCTGCGGCACCGGCCCCGGCTGCACCGTGGGAGCGTCCGGGCGGCTCACCCGGGTCACCGGCAGGCCGCCCAGCTCACGCCGGACGGTCAGCACGTCCCCGGTGCCCAGCCGCACGTCCAGCTGCGCGGCGAGCGCGTCGAGCACCCGCCCGTCGGTCATCGCGGCGGTGTCCAGCACCGCGTCGAACGGGCGCAGCCGGCCCTCCCAGTCCAGGAAGCTGCCGGCCTTCTCCACCACCGGTGCGACCGGGAGGACGACGTTCGCCCGACGGGTGACGGCGCTGGCCCGCAACTCCAGGCTGACCAGGAACGGCACCGCGTCCAGGGCCTGCTCGGCCAGGCGCGGGTCGGCCAGGTCCGCCGGATCCACGCCGGCCACCACCAGGGCACCGAGCTGACCCGCCGCGGCGGCGGCGAGGATGCCGTCGGTGTCCCGGCCGGCCTGACTCGGGATCACCCCGGCCGGGATGTCCCAGGCCTCACCCAGCTCGGCACGGGCGGCCGGCTCGGTGACCAGGCGACCGCCGGGCAGCAGGTTGGGCAGGCAGCCGGTGTCGACCGCGCCACGGTCACCCGCGCGCCGCGGCACCCAGGCCAGCTTCGCCCCGGTCCGCGCGGCCACCTCGGCGGCGGCGGACAGGCCCCCCGGTACGGTGGCCAGCCGCTCGCCGACGATCAGGATCGCCCCTTCGGCGCTGAGCGCCTCGGCGACCGTGGCGTGCTCGGCGAGCACCCCGGCCTCCTCACCCGGCACCACCCGGGCCAGCTTGGCGCCGAGCTTCTCCAGGCCACGGGTGGCGAACGGGGCGATCGCGTACACCTTCAGCTTGTTCTTCAGGTACGCCTTGCGCAGCCGCAGGAAGAGGATCGGGCACTCCTCCTCCGGCTCCAGGCCCACCAGCACCACCGCCGGTGCGTTCTCGACGTCTGTGTAGGTGACGTCGGTGCTGCCGGCGACCGTACTGGCCAGGAAGTCGGCCTCCTCGCGGGAGACCGGGCGGGCCCGGAAGTCGATGTCGTTGGTGTGCAGTGCGACCCGGGCGAACTTCGCGTACGCGTACGCGTCCTCCACGGTCAGCCGACCACCGGTGAGCACGCCGGCGCCCTGGCCGGTGTCCCGGGCGGCCCGCAGCCCCTCGGCGGCCACGCTGAGCGCCTCGCTCCAGGACGCCTCCCGCAGCTCGCCGGTGTGCTCGTCGCGTACCAACGGGGTGGTGAGCCGGTCGACGGCGCGGGCGTACTGGAAGCCCCACCGCCCCTTGTCGCAGTTCCACTCCTCGTTGACCTGCGGGTCGTCCCCGGCCAGCCGGCGCTGCACCTTGCCGCGGCGCCAGTCGGTGCGCTGGGCGCAGCCCGCCGAGCAGTGCTCGCAGACGCTCGGGCTGGAGACCAGGTCGAACGGCCGGGCGCGGAAGCGGTACTGGGTGCCGGTGAGCGCGCCGACCGGGCAGATCTGCACGGTGTTGCCCGAGAAGTACGAGTTGAACGGGACGTCGCCGTCCTCGCCCTCGGTCCCGTAGTCCTCGTCCCGGTAGATGTTGATTTCCTCGGCGGAGGAGCGGTTCATCAGGTCGATGAACTTGTCGCCCGCGATCTCCTCCGAGAACCGGGTGCACCGCTGGCAGAGCACGCACCGCTCCCGGTCGAGCAGCACCTGGGTGCTGATCGGCAGCGGCTTCGGGTACTCCCGCTTGTGCTCGTGGAACCGCGAGTCGGTGCGGCCGGTCGACATCGCCTGGTTCTGCAGCGGGCACTCGCCGCCCTTGTCGCACATCGGGCAGTCGAGCGGGTGGTTGACCAGCAGCAGCTCCATGATCCCCTCCTGCGCCTTCTTGGCGACCGGAGAGGTGAGCTGGGTACGGACCACCATGCCGTCGGCGACGGTCTGGGTGCAGGAGGCGACGGGTTTACGCTGCCCCTCCACCTCCACCAGGCACTGCCGGCAGGCGCCGGCCGGGGCCAGCAGCGGGTGGTCGCAGAAGCGGGGGATCTCGGTGCCCATCTGCTCGGCGACCCGGATCAGCAGCGCTCCCTTGGGGGCGGTGACCTCGACGCCGTCGATGGTGAGGGTGACCGTCTCGGTCGGCTTGGCTACGTCCGTCATTAGTGGGCTCCCACCAACTGCTTGTCGGACAACTTCGGCGCGGTCCGTCCCTCGATGTAGTCGAGGTAGTCCTGCTTGAAGTACTTCAGCGACGAGGTCACCGGGCTGGTGGCGCCGTCACCCAGACCGCAGAACGAGCGGCCGAGGATGTTGTCGCAGGTGTCGAGCAGGGTGTCCAGGTCGTCCTGGGTGCCCTGGCCGGCCAGGATGCGCCGGTAGACCCGGACCATCCAGTAGTTGCCCTCCCGGCACGGGGTGCACTTGCCGCACGACTCGTGGTGGTAGAACTCCAGCCACCGGTAGGTCGCGTAGACCGGGCAGTCCTGGTCGGAGAAGATCTGCGTGGCCGTGGTGCCGAGGATCGAGCCGGCGGCGGCCACCCCCTCGAAGTCCAGCGGCACGTCCAGGTGCTCGGCGGTGAGCAGCGGGGTGGACGATCCGCCCGGGGTCCAGAACTTCAGGTTGTGACCCGGCTGCATCCCGCCGGCCAGCTCGATCAGCTCGCGCAGCGTGATGCCGAGGCCGCACTCGTACTGGCCGGGGTTGGCGATCCGGCCGGAGAGCGAGTAGATCATCGGGCCGGCGGACTTCTCCGTGCCCATCGACTTCCACCAGTCCGCGCCGCCCAGCACGATGTACGGCACGCTGGCGATGGTGCCGACGTTGTTGACCACGGTGGGGCTGGCGTACAGCCCATGGGTGGCCGGGAACGGCGGGCGCAGCCGGGGCTGCCCCCGGAAGCCCTCCAGGGAGTCCAGCAGCGCCGTCTCCTCACCGCAGATGTACGCGCCGGCACCCGAGTGGACCACCAGGTCCAGGTCGAAGCCCGAGCCGAGGATGTCCCGCCCCAGGTAACCCTTGGCGTACGCCTCGTTCACCGCGTTACGCAGCCGGCGGGCGGCGTGCACGGCCTCGCCGCGGATGTAGATGTAGGCCCGGTTGGCCCGGATCGCGTACGAGGCGATGATGACGCCCTCGACGAGCGAGTGCGGGTCGTGGGTCATCAGCGGCAGGTCCTTGCAGGTGCCGGGCTCGCCCTCGTCGGCGTTCACCACGAGATAGTGCGGCTTGCCGTCGCCCTGCGGAATGAAGCCCCACTTGAGACCGGTGGGGAAGCCGGCGCCGCCGCGACCGCGCAGCCCTGAGTCCTTCACCAGCTGGATCAGGTCGTCCGGGTGCGCCTTGATCGCCTTGCGCAGCGCCGCGTAGCCGTCCAGCTTCTCGTAGGTGTCGATCCGCCAGGCGTCCGGAGACAGCCAGCGCTTGGTGAGCACGGGCGTCAACTTGGCCAGGGTCTGCGGCGCGGGCGTGGTCACTTCTGAGCCCCCTTGTCGTGCGCGGAATCCCGGCCACCGCCGTTGGATTCCGCTTCCCTGAGGTTGCGCTCCTGCGCGCCGGTGTCGTCACCGGCCGGCTTGCCGTCGCCCGCCGGCTTGTTGGCCGCCGCCCCCGCGGCCTCGGCGGCCCGGGCGTCGCCCGCCGCGGGCGGCTGCCCGTCGACGGGGGCCTTGGTCCCGGGCGCGTCCGGGACGGCGGTCTTCGCGTCCGGCTGCCGGGTCTCGGCGGTACGCACCTGCGGCGACTTGCGGTCCGGCGCCGGAACGTCGGGTGCGGTGCTGCCGGTCGGTGCGGCCTTCGCCGGGGTGGCCGGTGCCGGCTTGTCGCCCGCCTTGCCGCTGCGGATCGGGGTGTTCGGGTCGAAGCCCGGTGCCGAGATGCCGTGCTGCTGGGCCAGTCGCAGACCGCGCAGCGTCGGCTCGCCCGGCACCCCGTCGGCGACGGCACCCTCCCGCTCGTCGGCGAAGCCGGCGAGTTGGACCGCCATCTCCTTCAGGGTGCAGAGTCGGGCACCACGGCTCGGCGTGGGCCGGCCACCGGCCCGCAGCTCGTCGACCACCCCGACCGCGGTCTGCGGGTCGACGCCGTCGAAGAAGTCGTAGTTGACGGTCATCACCGGGCCGTAGTCGCAGGCGGCCAGGCACTCGGCGTGCTCCAGGGTGATCTGGCCGTCGGCGGTGGTCTCGTCGTGCCCGACACCCAGGTGCTCGACCAGGGTGTCGTAGACCTCCTGGCCACCGAGCACGTTGCACATGGTGTTGGTGCAGACGCTGACCAGCCAGTCGCCGGTCGGCCGGCGCTTGTACATGGTGTAGAAGCTGGCCACCGCACCGACCTGGGCCTTGTTGAGGCCGAGCACCTCGGCGCAGAACGCCACGCCGGCCGGGGAGACGTAGCCCTCCTCGGCCTGCACCAGGTGCAGCAGCGGCAGCAGGGCCGAGCGGGACCGGTCCGCCGGGTAGCGGGCGATGATCTCCCGCGCCCTGGTCCGCGTCTCGTCAGTGAAGACAGTCACCGGTCACAACCTCCCATGACGGGGTCCAGCGAGGCGCCGCCGGCGATCACGTCGGCGATCAGGCCACCCTCGGCCATCGCCGGCAGGGCCTGGAGGTTGACGAAACTCGGCTCCCGGTAGTGCACCCGGTACGGCCGGGTCCCGCCGTCGGAGACCGCGTGCACGCCCAGCTCGCCGCGCGGCGACTCGACCGCGACGTACACCTGACCCGGCGGCACCCGGAAGCCCTCCGTCACCAGCTTGAAGTGGTGGATCAGGGACTCCATCGACTGGCCCATGATCTTCGCGACGTGCTCCAGCGAGTTGCCCATGCCGTCGACGCCGATGGCCAGCTGCGCCGGCCAGGCGATCTTCTTGTCGGCCACCATCACCGGCCCGGGCTTGAGCCGGTCCAGCGCCTGCTCGACAAGCTTCAACGACTCGCGGATCTCGGCCAGCCGGACCAGGTAACGGCCCCAGACGTCGCCGTCGGGGTGGGTCGGCACGTCGAACTCGTACGTCTCGTAGCCGCAGTACGGCATGGTCTTGCGCAGGTCCCACGCTAGGCCGGCGGAACGGAGCACCGGGCCGGTGACGCCGAGCGCCAGGCAGCCGGTCACGTCGAGCACCGCCACGTTCTGCGTCCGCTCCAGCCAGATCGGCTGGCCGGAGAGCAGGTTCTCGTACTCCTTGAGGCGCTTCGGCATGAGCGTGAGGAAGTCGCGGATCTTGACGATCGCCTCGTCCGGCACGTCCTGGGCGACACCGCCCGGGCGGACGTACGCGTGGTTCATCCGCAGCCCGGTGATCAGCTCGAAGATCTCCAGGATGTACTCGCGCTCCCGGAAGCCGTAGAGCATCATGTTGATCGCGCCGAGCTCCATCGCCGTGGTGGCCACCCAGACCAGGTGCGAGGAGATCCGGTTCAGCTCCATCATGAGCACCCGGATGGTGGTGGCCCGCTCGGTGATCTGCTCCTCGATGCCGAGCAGCTTCTCGACGGCCAGCGAGTACGCCGTCTCGTTGAAGATCGGCGAGAGGTAGTCCATCCGGGTCACGAAGGTCGAACCCTGGACCCAGTTGCGGTACTCCAGGTTCTTCTCGATGCCGGTGTGCAGGTAGCCGACGACCGAGCGGGCCTCCCGGACCGTCTCGCCCTCCAGCTCCAGGATCAGCCGGAGCACGCCGTGCGTGGACGGGTGCTGCGGACCCATGTTGACGACGATGCGACCCTCGTTGATCGGGTCGACCCCCGACACCACGTCGTCCCAGTCCCCGCCGGTGACGTTGAAGACGCGACCCTCGGTGGTCTCGCGTTCGGTGGCGTAGTTGGACGCGGTCATTGGTAAGACCTCCGCTTGTCGGGCGGCGGGATCTCGGCGCCCTTGTACTCCACGGGCACGCCGCCGAGGGGGTAGTCCTTGCGCTGCGGGTGACCCTCCCAGTCGTCCGGCATGAGGATCCGGGTCAGCGCCGGGTGGCCGTCGAAGATGACGCCGAACATGTCGTACGTCTCCCGCTCCTGCCAGTCGGCGGTCGGGTAGACCGCGGTGACGCTGGGCAGGTGTGGTTCCTCGGCGCTGACGGCGGCCTCCAGCCGGACCCGCCGCCGGTACGTCATCGAGGTGAGCTGGTAGACGACGTGCAGTCGGCGGGCGTCGGCACCCAGGTAGTCCACGCCGGACACCGACGAGCACAGCTCGAAGCGCAGCGCCGGATCGTCCCGCATCACCTGGCAGACCTCGGCGATCCGCTCGGGGCGGATGTGCAGGGTCAGCTCGCCCCGGTCGACCACCACCTTCTCGATCGCCTCGCCGAACGCCGGGTACGCCTCCTCCAGCGCGTCCCGGACCTCGTCGAAGTAGCCGCCGTACGGCCGCGGTGAATCCTCGACCGTGCGGTGCTGCCGGACCAGTCCGCCGAATCCGGAGACGTCGCCACTGCCCTGGTTGCCGAACATGCCCCGGCCGGCCGGCGCGGCCGGCGGGAACTCGGCCGGTGCGCCACTCGTCGCTCCGGCCGGCGTCACCGGGACCGGCACGCCGCCGGTGCTGGGCTTGTCGTCAGTCACTTGATCCCCCGGTACGGCTGGAGGTGGTTCTGGGCCTTCATCCAGTTCTCGATCCGCAGCTGCTCCTCGCGGCCCTCGCGGACGGCCTTCGTCCACTCGGCCCGCCGGGCCTTGTCGCTGCGGTACGACGACGGCATCGAGCCGTACGGCACCACCGGCACGTCACCGCGTGCCTCGCGGGCGGCGAGCATCTTGCGACCGTTCGGGCCGAGTGGCTCGTGGCCGATCTTCTCGCGCAGCTTGAGGATCGCGTCGATCAGCATCTCCGGCCGGGGCGGGCAGCCCGGCAGGTACATGTCGACCGGTACGACGTGGTCGACGCCCTGCACGATGGCGTAGTTGTTGAACATGCCGCCGCTGCTGGCGCAGACGCCCATGGAGAGCACCCAGCGGGGCTCGGCCATCTGGTCGTAGATCTGGCGCAGCACCGGGGCCATCTTCTGGCTCACCCGGCCGGCGACGATCATCAGGTCCGCCTGCCGGGGCGAGGCCCGGAAGACCTCCATGCCCCAGCGGCCCATGTCGTAGTGCGGACCACCGGCGGCCATCATCTCGATCGCGCAGCAGGCCAGGCCGAACGTGGCGCCCCAGACCGACGACTTGCGCGACCAGTTGACCAGCTTCTCCACCGAGGTGAGCAGGACGCCGGCGGGGAGTTTCTCCTCGATACCCATAGCGGTTCCTCCCTCAGTCCCAGTCCAGGCCGCCGCGTCGCCACTCGTAGGCGTACGCGACGAAGACGGCACCGATGAACACCAACATGGCGACGAACCCGAAGACCGGCAGGATGTCGAAGGAGACAGCCCACGGGTACAGGAAGATCATCTCCACGTCGAAGACGATGAAGAGCATCGCCGTCAGGTAGAACTTGACCGGAAACCGGCTACCGCCGATCGGCTGCGGGCTAGGCTCGATCCCACACTCGTAGGCTTCCAGCTTGGCCTTGTTGTAGCGGTGGGGGCCGGCGAACCGGGCGGCGGCTATCGAGAACAGCGCGAAACCCGCGGCGAGGGCGAACAGCCCGATGATGGGTACGTAAGGCGAGAGCGACATTTCTTCTCCTGCTCGTCCTTCCCTGCCCTCGGTGGTTGGCGAAATTCACACTATTCACATCCCACCTCCCGCCCTTCGGCGGGGGTGGACCTTGCCTGCTCCGCGCCCCCTACACGGCGGGCGCGACCCGGGTCATCGCATTGATCACCCGGTCCATCGCGTCACCGCCACGCGGGTCGGTGAGGTTGGCCAGCAGCTTGAGCACGAAGCGCATCAGCGTGGGATGGGGCATGCCGTGCTTGGTGGCCACCCGCATGATCTCCGGCCGACCGATCAACTTCACGAAGATCCCGCCCAGCCGGTAGTAGCCGCCGAACCGGGTCTTCAGCTCCTGCGGGTACGCCATCAGGGCCCGCTCCCGCTCCGCGCCGGCCGGCCGGGCCAGCGCCTGGACCGCGACCTCCGCGGCCAGTTCGCCAGACTCCATCGCGTACGCGATGCCCTCGCCGTTGAACGGGTTGACCATGCCGCCGGAGTCGCCGACGAGCATGACCCCCCGGGTGTAGTGCGGCACCCGGTTGAAGCCCATCGGCAGGGCGGCGCCGAGGATCGAACCCTCGGCGTTGGCCTCGTCGGCCATCCCCCACTCCGGCGGAGTGTTGGCCAGCCAGTCGGTGAGCAGCCGCCGGTAGTTCGTCTTGCCGAAGGCCGAGGACGAGTTGAGGATGCCCAGCCCCACGTTGACCCGGCCGTCACCGAGACCGAAGATCCAGCCGTACCCGGGCAGCAGTTCGTTCGTGCCCTTGGCCCGCAGTTCCAGCCAGGACTCCAGGTAGTCGTCGTCGTGACGGGCCGCGGAGCGGTAGTAGCGCCGGACGGCGACACCGATCGGGCGGTCCTCCCGCTTGGCCAGCCCGAGGGCGAGCGGGAAGCGGCCCGAGACGCCGTCCGCGGCCACCACCAGCGGCGCGTGGAAGGTGACGGGTGCCTTGTCCGGCCCGTCCTCGCCCTGCACCCCGATCACCCGGCCGTCGCCGTCGAGCACCGGGCCGATGACGTTCACGCTGGTCCGCAGCTTGGCTCCGGCCGACACCGCGCGCTGGGCGAGCAGGTCGTCGAAGTCGAGTCGGGTGCGCACCAGGCCGTAGTTCGGGAAGCTGGCCAGATCCGGCCAGTCCAGCTCCAGCCGGACACCGCCGCCGATCACCCGCAGGCCACGGTTGTGCAGCCAGCCGGCCTCCGGTGAGGTGTCCACCCCCATCCGGATCAACTGCCGGGTCGCGCGCGGGGTCAGCCCGTCGCCGCAGACCTTCTCCCGGGGGAACTCGGTCTTCTCCAGCAGCAGCACGCGTACGCCGTGCCGAGCCAGGTGGTACGCGGTCGCCGAACCACCGGGACCGGCGCCCACGACGATCACGTCGGCGTCGTTCTCCACCGCGGTCATTAGCGCCTCCTCCCCGCCCTGCTCGTGAAATGCTTCACAAGCCAGCGGGGTCGAGTCTATGACCGGCGCCGTACGCTCGCCTTGTTAGGTTGGCCTAACCTGCTGGAAACGATCTGGGGGTCGCAACCCCTCAGGGCCGGGCCGGGCCGGCGCCGTCCAGGCCGGCCCGAATGGTTTCCGGCAACTGCTCGCGCAGGGTGCCACCGGCGGCCCGGTCCAGGGCCGCGAGCACCTCGGTCACCACCTGGCGGACGTCGGCAGGATCCGCGCCGGCCAGACCCCTGAGCTGTTCGACCAGCTCCGCGGCATCGCCGATGGCCAGGTTCTTCGGATCCGTCATGCCGGTCAGCCTAAGCGGCAAAGCCGACATAATTGCCTTATTCCCCTAAATGACAGTGTTGCTGCCGCGTCGACCCGGGCCGGGAACCGGGCTCAGCTCCACCGATGGCGGCGCGGCGAGCACCCGGCTCACGTCCGCACCGCGCGGTGCAGCGCCACCACGCCACCGGTCAGGTTGCGCCACGCCACCCGACCCCAGCCCGCGGCGGCCACCCGCGCCGCCAGCGCCGACTGGTCCGGCCAGGCCCGGATCGACTCGGCGAGATAGACGTACGCGTCGGGGTTGCTGGCGACCGTCCGGGCCACGGCCGGCAGCGAGCGCATCAGGTACGACAGGTAGATGGTGCGGAACGCGGGATTGACCGGGGTGCTGAACTCGCAGATCACCAGCCGGCCCCCCGGACGGGTCACCCGGGCCAGCTCAGCCAGGGCGGCGTCGGTGTCGTTGACGTTGCGCAACGCGAAGGAGATCGTCACCGCGTCGAAGCTGGCGTCGGCGAAGGGCAGCCGCAGGGCGTCCCCGGCCAGCAACGGCACCTGCGGACGGGTGCGCTTGCCGGCGTGCAGCATGCCGAGGGACAGGTCGGCACCGACCGCGTACGCCCCGGAGTGGGCGAGTTCCTCGGTGGAGACACCGGTGCCCGCGCCGACGTCCAGCACCCGGTCGCCCGGTCGCAGTTCGAGCGCCGCCCGGGTGGCCCGCCGCCAGAACCGGTCCTGGCCGAAGGAGAGGACGGTGTTGGTCAGGTCGTAACGGGCCGCGACACCGTCGAACATCGCGGCGACCTCGTGCGGCTGCTTGTCCAGGCTGGCGCGCTGGCCCTGCGGGGTACGGCTCACCCCTCCACTCTGCCAGCCCGGCGGGCGACGGCCCGGACAGGGTCGAGGCGACACAGTGAGGGCGGGGTGGTCACCCATCCCGCCCTCCCAGCCGTGCGGTGTGTGAACGGCCCGCGCGGGCCGGTAGAGGGCCGACCACAGGGGTTCG